>CAZKWP010000096.1:0-8866 GCA_964556555.1 uncultured Syntrophomonadaceae bacterium | reverse complement strand
TCGACGCCCGCACTTTCAGCGGTTGAGCGTATTTCGCTATTAATATCCTCCAGAGTCTGCGTTCCATAAAATTCTTTTTCTCTTATTCCCAGCATGTTCAAATTAGGTCCGTTTATAAAAAGAATCCTCTGCATATGTTATGACCTCCATTCTAGTGCCCGCCTACGCTGATATCTTGCAGCCTTATGGTAGGTGCAGCTTTACCTCCATAGAAACGAAGATCGCTGCCAACACTCTCAATATCCTGCAGTAACTTTAATAGATTCCCAGCAATAGTGATTCCTCTAACCGGGTAGGTTAAACATCCCTGCTCTATCATAATACCAGCCGCTCCCACCGAAAAATCACCCGAGATCGGGTTCGCCGTATGCATCCCCATCACCTCGGTAATATATAAACCTTCTTTAATGTCCGACATAAGCTGCTGCTGCGAGACTGCTCCCGGCTGGATAAAGAAATTAGTCGTGCCGACTTCAGGAGTAGATTTAAACGTTCCCCGGACCCCGTTCCCCGTAGAGGATACTCCGTCGCGGGCCGCTGTATATGTATTGTAGAGGTAGGTCTTAAGGTTCCCTTTTTCTATTACAACCGTGCGGCTGGATGGAACCCCTTCCCCGTCAAAGGGCGCAGAGGCAATTCCGTTAGGCAGGGTTCCGTCATCAACCAGGGTTAAAACACTCGATCCTACCGGTTGCCCGATTTTCTGGGCGAAAAGAGACTTCCCTTTCTGGACCGCCTCGGCCGTCAGGGCTGGCGCTAAAACCCCCAAAAAACTGGTGGCCACGTAGGGGTCTAAAAGCACGGGCACCCGCTGCGTACCAATCTGCTTGGCGCCTAGCATCCGCACCGCTTTTTCGGCCGCTTCCCGACCGACTTGTTCCGGGTCCAGTTCCGCAAATTTCAAGCGATACTGGAGCGCAAACCCGGTTTGGTTATCTTCCTGTTCCTGACCCACCACTACCAGATACAAACCGCAGTAGGCTCCCTGGTAAGCGGCGTTTAAACCGGACGAGTTGGCAATCGCCACTTCATATTCGCTGTCTTCATACCCTGCTGCTTCGGTTATCTTAAGGCGAGGGTCAAAACTGCGGCCAGTCCGTTCCACCGCCCGGGCCATTTCAATCTTGGCCTCGACCGTAGCCTGCCGGATGGCCGGATCGTACAGATCAAGCTGCGGGTAGCGGCTTACGGCACTGGGCAAAGCATTCCCCGGATCAACGGTCGTTTGCTGACTGTTGGCCAGGGCCTCCCGAATTACTTCTTCAATTGCGGGGGGATTAAGATCTGCGGAATAAGCAAACCCCATTCGGCCAGCCTTGAAAACCCTAAGCCCCAGACCTCGTTCTTCCGCCAGTTTTAAATTTTCTACGGTTTGCTCCCGGACCTCAATGGTCAGCTCCTTGGAATTGATTATATAGGCTTCAGAAAGGTCTGCCCCTAACTTCTGGGCTTTTTCCACCACCTGGGCAGCCATCTGAGCAAGCTGACTCTGCATTAAATCTGTCTCCTTCCCCGCTGAAATTCTGTTCGCTAAATTCTGTTTTACTTGAATTCTGATCACTAGACTGTGTTCAAATTAATAAGTCAATGCTTACATACCTAACCGGACCTGGCAAGGCTCACTCGACGCGATTAACCTGACGCTCAGCCTGCAAAAAACACCGAACCGAACCGGCTTTCTACCACTTCCAGGCCAAACGTTTATCTTCCGCTGCGTTTAAGCAGTTAAGCTCTTTACCATTCGGGGCATCTGCAACCTCTATCCCGCCAACGATCAAATCCCGGATCGCCAGAGTAGGCTGCGCATCAGAAACCGGCACTCCCTGGCCGTTTTTCCCGCAGGTGCCGATCCCAAAACCCAGATTCCAGCCGACCCGGTCCACATTCCGCAGCACCTCTGGGCCATTCCCGGTAAGGGTAGCCCCGCGCACCGGAGCGCCGATCTCCCCGTCCTGAATTAAATACCCCTCAGAAACGTCAAAAACAAAGTCGCCATTAACCGTGTTAACCTGTCCGCCGCCCATTTTCCGCACCAAGAGACCCGACTTGGTATCCCGAATAATCTTTTCCGGGTCTTCCTGGCCTGATTGAATGTAGGTGTTGGTCATACGCGGAACCGGGCGGTGATGAAACGACTCGCGCCGGCCATTCCCGGTAGACTCCCGGCCCTCTTGCCGAGCTGTCTGCCTATCATACATATAGTCTTTTAAGACCCCTTTATCAATCAGCACCTTCTGCTTACCCGGCACCCCTTCATCATCAAAACGGAAAGAGCCGTATTTTCCGGGCAGAGTGGCGTCGTCCACTACGGAAATTAATTCGGAGGCCACTAATTGCCCGGTTTTGCCGGCATAAACCGAAAGCTGTTTCTGAATATGATCGGCTTCTAACCCGTGTCCGCAGGCCTCATGCACCATGGTCCCGCCAGCTTCCCCAGCCATTACCACGGCCATCCGGCCCGCGGGAGCCGGCCGTGCCCCCAGCATCAGAATCGCTTTGCGGCCGGCCTCTTCGGCGACCGCTTCCGGGGCCAGACCCTTTTCGCGGAACAGTTCAAAACCCACGGTGCCGCCTGCTGACTCAAATCCGGTCTGGATGGTGCTGCCCTCCGCAGCCACGGCATTAACGACAAAACGCGTCCGGATCCGTTCATCCTCTACGTACTCGCCTTCGGAATTAGCGATAACCACGTTTTGCACCACGTCGCCATACGACACGGCTACCTGTTTGATTCGGGGATCCAGCGCCCGCGCCGCTTGATTGGCGGATTCCACCGTCGCGACCTTACGGTCAATGGCCACGGAATCCGGCCGCTCCGCAATTGCTAATTCCGGAACGGAAGTAACCGTACGCAAATCCAGGATTAAATCTTTTTTTACCCCTTCCACCGCGTGGCTGGCGATAGCCGCGGCTTCCTTCAGCCCGCCTGCGCTCAGATCATTCGTATAGGCGTAAGCCGTGCTCTCCCCCTGGATCACCCGGATTCCCGCGCCCACGTCTAGTCCGGTATTTACGCGCTCAATCCGGTTGTCCTCACAAAAAACCGCGCTCGTTCGGCGGTGCTCCACAAAAACATCCGCAAATTCCCCGCCATTATTTAAAGCCACGGCCAATACTTCCTGCAAAATATCCTTATCGATCATATGTCACCTCTGCCGCTTATTTCCCTGCTAAGCCTGAGTTGCCTTAACATTCATCATATCGCTTCATTAATTTATTGTCCACTAGTTGTTGGTTTAGTATACAATAGATTCCTTAATTTAAATCGTTTTTTAGTCTAATCGAAAAATTAACCCGGCCTGACTGGCTGGGTTAATTTTTCCGCACTTCCCTCATTTCCCAATATCTCGTTTCCGGATTTCACCCATTGCCCTTTCCCCCGAACTTTCAGTTTGGACGATAGTAGATAGAAAAACGAATCCGGGCCTGGAGGTTCAGGTTAAAAGTCCCCTCAGAGCCAGGGAACGCCGGACCTGGGCTTTCGCTGCGACCAGGTTTGGCTCGTTCATTTAAGCTAATTTCCAATTGGTCCACCCGGATTAAGCGTTCTGACTGTTCCAGTTTAATCAGGAAAGCTATAACCTGAGCGTAAGAGCCTTCAATTTGGGTATGCACCCGAATGACCCTAAAACTGGCATCTTTATTTTCGGCATTCCTGGTATTTTCGGGCTCCACCCTGAACTCGGCCAGGCGGACCCCGGTCTCAGAAGCCCAAGCAACCAGCTGCTCGAGCAGTTCTGGGAGGGCCCGCCGCTTAGGAATCTGTTTTTCCTGCTCCTTCTGCTTCGCTTCATAAGCCAAGAAACGGCTCTTTCCTTCCAGCTCCGTCAATTGGCCCTCTAACAGCGACGATTTCATGTCTGCCGGCTGCGCTTCGCTTTCCGCTGCCGCAATTTGCTGCTCCACCGCCTGAATCTGCAGGGCTAACGGTTGGAACCAAAAGCGATAGCCGGCTCCGAACCAAATCATTAATAGCGCCGTGACGCTTAATACTTTCTCCCGCCGGGTCATGGAGCTGCCGCCTTTCCCTGCGTCTGTTGTCTGTCGTCTGTTTATGGTTTTATGCTTTATTCACTATCTGACTTTTCAGCTTTTACTTCTAGCCACTGGCCAAAGATTTCAAAACTTATTTCCAACTCACCCGGCTGAAAACCGCTGCTTAAAATATCGGTCCGCGAAAACAGCCGCTGCTTTTCGATAGACGCCAAAAAATGCACTAAATCGGCATACGACTGACACGTCCCACGCAAACTGGCCCCGGTCTCAGATTCTTTGATATCGGTCAGGTAACACTCGGGCAAGAAAGCCTGATTGATTAAAAGCAGGGATTTGGACCAGCGGTCACGCTCTTGGCCTATATCCGCCAGCAGCTTTGCCTGGGCTTCAATCACCGCGAGGTCCCGGTCGCTTACTGAACCGGCCGCTAATTCATAAGCCACCCCGGCCGCACGCAATTCATTAAGGTACTGCTCCTTAGCCAACAGCTCCTGTTTTAAAAAAAGGCCATAGCCAAATGAAAGAACCAGTCCGGTTAAAATCAAGGCGTAAACGATAAACTTCGGTCCCCTTGAGCCCACACCCCGTTTACCGGTCTTGGGAATCAGGTTGACTTCATCAAACCGCTTTTTGGGACCTGACCAGCTAGTGGCTGGGTTATCGGGATCCGTTGGGGGTGAGACTGGATTTAACTTTACTCTGTTAAAAAAATGCTTAAAAGCGAACAAATTGGTTGAGCCCCCTTATGGCCAAACCAAGAGCTACCCCGTATCCCTGCTTTATTTCAGCTAATTCCTCCGGGGCTGCGGATTGATCTGCCTGGATTCCCCCTAAGGGATCGAGGCGTTCGGTCGGAATGGCCATCTGATCAGCCAAAGCAGTAACGATCGTTTCCGTCGGACCAATTCCTTCTCCGGTAAAGAGCACTCTTTCCACCCGGCTTTTGGGGTACTCTATCTGATAGTAGTCAAGCGTACGCCATGCCTCAGCCACTATTGCCTTGGTTAAGGCAGCCGGGTTGGCAAAGTCGGTTTTCATATTTAAGCTGACGGTTCGATTAAACCGCAGAAGCGCCCCTCCAAACAAACTGAATTTAGCTAAGCCCGGTTCCACATTGAGCAAGAGCACACTCGACTCGGCTTCTGCGGGGAGCGGCGGCCCCAGGCCGGTGGCCGGTGTAAGCTTCGGATTAACCAGAAAAGGAAATCGGATTTTAGAAGGCTGCAGCGCTGAAAGGGTGCGATACAGAGCTAAGGATTCCAGCTCCAGCACCTGCACCACTGCCCCGGCCTCCCTTAGACTGTTTTGCAGTCTTTCTACCACGAGACGCCTGACCGCTACTAACAAGACTTCAACTGGTCTTCTGGCCGAAAAGCGGCGGTCAGAACCGACCACCATAAAATCGAGCACCGCCTCCTGCGGAGGAATCGGCAGCAGTCCTCCCTGCACCTGATACCCGATGGCCGGCCTTATTTCTTTGACTGGCATCGGGGGCAGACTTAAGTGGCGGATAAACACTTGCTGGGAAGGCACAGCCACCACAACTTTCGGATTTTCTAATCCCTTGCTCTGAAAAAGACCGTGGAGCAATTCGCCCAACTGGGAGGGGTCCTCCACCACCCCTCGATTGATTAGCCCGGCCGGGACTGCTTTTTTCCCCCACTGGCTAAGGGCTGCTCTGCCCCACCGCCGGTTCAGCTGGATTATTTTCAAAGAATGGCTGCTGATATCCAGCCCAATCCCAGTTGGGTTTTGCACCGGCTTGAATTTAAAATTTATATTTAACATGGTCGTGCTCGCGCTCCTTTTCCCTAAGGCGGCACCCGTCAAGGCAGATCGATTTCGCCGTAAGCACTTACCTGGACTTGGTCATACGGCGGTTTAATTTTAACCAGCACTGACTTCTGGGCGCCGGTCGGCAAACTGGCGGTTGAATAGATCAACAGCTGCTGACTGGCGTCTGGACCTTTTAGGACACTGGTAATCATTGCTTCACCACATACCGATGGGAGATAAAAATCAAATCGCGCGTCTTCCACGTCCGGACTGTTGGCCAGATTAACCAGTTCCGGATTAAAGGCCAATTCCGCCCGCATCTTAGCGATCCCGGCTTCGGCCAAGTACTGCAAAACCACGCTCTGCTGCTGATTGCCCGCAATGTTGGCCACAATCGCCACGTTGCTAAGTCCGGCTGCGGCCAAAACCGCTAATATTAAAACCACCCCGACTACTAAAAGCAAGGCTCCGCCGGCTTCGTTTTTCAGGAAAGCGGAGAATACTGTTCTTTTCATGGTCTACCCCAAAAGCACATTGATCAGTAATCAACCCTAAACCCTCAATAATTCAATAAAATCACTGTTCCTGTCCGATCTTCCTGTCAATCAGTCCTAAACCCTCAGAAATTCAACAAAATCGCTTTGACTGTTTTGGTTTTAACAACGCGTTAATCCGTTCTGACCCGGACAAATTTTACAGTTTCCAAACTATAAGACTGACTCCCATCTTTGCAGGTCAAATGAATTTTGACCCCCTGGCCGCCTCGGGAATCAAAGGTTAATTCCGTTATTTGGTCGGCCAAGGGGTGACTGGTGCTTTTATAGACTGAGGCCGGGGTTTCGTAAAAATCCCGCCACAGGGTGCTGCCGCCTTTACGAAAGACAATCTTATTGTTGTTTTGGTTAATTACCGCCAAGGTATCCTGGCTGACTCCCCAGATTTGTTTTGCTGCCTGAACCTCCCGGGTAATAAACTGGATGGAAAACCGCGCGGAATTCCGCAGTTCCGCGCCGCGGGAATTTTGCGCGATGGCCAGCTGTCCCGCGCCAAAACCGAGCGCGACAACACTGACCACAAGGGCAGTTAAAGCCAAGGCGGCCAGTAATTCGAGCAAAATAAATCCTGACTTATGCCCTAAGCAGCTGCGCCTTTCCCGCAAAATGTCTATCGGCTGCATTTGCGGTTGCCCCCCTTATCCTTAGGCTTGACCGGCTTCTTAACGCCGCAGTCAAACCGTTTCCGTCCCTTTAATGCTCCCTGCGCCCTCAAACCGGCTGGGCATAAATCAAAGTAGTTAAACTAAGATCTTCTGCCCGCTGGGTTTGCCACTGGATATGGACAGTTACCCGATAAAGGCAGAGCGGTTGATTCTCCCAAACTACGATCACCTCGGGATTTAAACCAGCCGGCGGACTCTCCGGGATGCCGAGTTCGGATAGATTGCCGGCGTCGTACACCCCAGCCGGCAGTTCCTGAGCAGCCGCGTTCGCCTGAACATCCTCCAGCACTTCAGCCGCGTAATAGAGGGCTTGAACCTGACGCCCCGCATTGAGGGTCACCTGAGAACAAAAGGCAAAGGCCGCTAAGATTGGCAGAACCGCGGTCGTCAGAATCAGCAGGGCGGCCAATACTTCCACCAGCGTAAACCCGGCAGCAGCCTGCCGGCGCGGAATTCTCCTGATTTTCAAAAGAATAAACGTTGTCCTGCTTTTATTTAAAGTCTCAAACATTTTTGAAACCTTCACTTCCGAATATCCTCGCGAGTTAATATCCTATGGCCGACATCATCCCCAGCATCGGTAAAAAAATGCTCAGTACGATAAAGCCTACCATTGCAGCGACGATAAGGATCAACAGGGGCTCAATCAAAGGGATCAGGGCTGCAACGGTCAAATTGACCTCGTTTTCACAATGCTCGGCTACCTGAACCAACATGGCATCCAGGTTGCCGGTCTCTTCGCCTACTGAAATCATCTGGATCAGCAGGGGCTGGAAAAAACCAACACTAAGCAGCGGAGCAACTAAGTTTTCGCCTTCCATGATGCTTTGCCTGACCTGAACCACCGCCGCCTTAAATACTCGGTTAGTTACGGTTCCTTCTACTATTTCCAGCGCCTGGATCACTGGAACCCCGCTCGACAGCAAAGCCGCCAAAGCACTGGCGAAACGAGCCGTCGTGATTTGGGAGACCAAATTTCCGAAAACCGGCACTTTAAAAACAAATTGGTCGACCAGCATGCCACCTCTTGGGGTCTGCCGAAACCAGCGGCCAAAAAGCCAGACGATCAGCCCTCCGGCTGGCAGCAGCCAAAAATGGTTCTTCGCGAAGCTGGCCATACTTAATAAGAGACGCGTTGGCAGGGGGAGGCTCATTCCGGTATGCATAAAGGTGTTGATAAAATTCGGCAACACAAAAACGATTAAGAAGGTCACGACTCCCAAAGCAATTAAGACGATCATCAAAGGGTACAAGACCGCGGCTTTTATTTTACTGCGGAGAGCTAGTTCCTTCTGCGTTACGTCCGCTAATTTCTGGAGGATAGAATCGAGGATCCCCGCGATTTCTCCGGTTTTAATCATTTGCACATACAGTTTATCAAAGGCCCCCGGGTGCTGATTCATAGCGGCATAGAGCGGCATTCCCCGGTTGATCTCCTTTTGTAACTCTGTCACGATTTTTTGCAGCTTTCGGCTGGCGGTCTGTTGCTGCAGCACCTGCAGCGCTCGGTTTAAAGGGATCCCCGCTTTAATCAGACTTGAAAACTGCCGGGTGAAAACAACTAAATCCCGAAGCTTAACTGAGCCGCTCCCAAGCCATTTTCCCTCTAGTTCAGGCACCCAGCTTGACTTCGATTTGATAAGGGTTGCCAGGTAACCTTTTTGCGCGAGCGAATTCACAACGGCGGCTGGATTCTCCGCTTCTAAAACCCCGGTCAGTTTTTTCCCCTGCGAATCCCGGGCTCGGTATAAATAGACAGCCACGACTAAAAGTCCCTCCGCTGCGGCGACGCCGCCTTTTGCTATTCCTGGTCCACAGCTCGCAAAATTTCCTCCATCGTGGTTTCGCCTTGAGCGGCCTTCTCCAATCCATCCT
>CAZKWP010000095.1:0-8877 GCA_964556555.1 uncultured Syntrophomonadaceae bacterium | reverse complement strand
GGAAAAGAGGTTTGAACCATTGCAGGTAAAGGTACAAGCGGCAGAGGAATACTATGCAAGAATGGTGGCGGATCTAATCCGCCTTTTCTTTCCCCAGTTTAAGCTGGTGTCTGAAGAGACGGGAAATCTAGCTAAGGCCGATGATTCAGCGGCGGCTGGACATTTTGAACTAAAGCCAGCGTCGTCGGTTTCCCCGATGACAAAGGGGACCGGGAGGCTGGAGGAAACGGAAGCCCCGGAGGCGTTGCTGCAGATTTTGGAACCCAGCGGGGAGGGCGAAGCCGAATCCGGTTTAATCTCGGTCCGGCTGCAGGTTAAGGAGCGCCAGGCTTTGGCGGAGGAGAAACTACCCGGAGCGGGACTAGGCGAGGATCCGGTAAATCTTAAACGTCGGTTGATTCGAAAGCTGACCCTGCAGGTTTTGGAGGAAGTGAGCGGCCGTAAAGCCGGGCCTTGGGGAATTCTGACCGGGATCAGACCGTCCAAAGTGGTGCATCGGCGATTTGACCAAGGGTGGGAGCCAGCCAGGATTATCAGCGAATTGACAGAGGAGTACCGGCTGGAGCCCGGCAAGGCCGCATTATTGGTCGAGGTGGCAGAGCGGCAGCGCCCTTTTTTGCGCGCTGGGATTGAAAGTCCCCATCTGGTGAGCATTTATGTAGGGATTCCTTTTTGTCCCTCGCGCTGTTTATACTGTTCTTTTCCCAGTTATGCCTTAACCCAGAAGGGGAACCTGGCCGAACCCTTCTTAAACGCTTTGCTGCAGGAAATCGAGACAGTGGGGACTGAGCTTAGGCGGTCAGGGATTCTGGTTCAGTCGATCTATGTGGGAGGGGGAACCCCTACGGCTTTACAGCCCGAGCAGTTGGCCCGGCTTTTAACCAAACTTACAGAAAAACTGCCGGTTTATCTAAAAGAATGCTGGCCGCAGTCGAGGGCCGGAGAGTTTACCGTAGAAGCGGGACGCCCCGACACCTTGGACAACGAGCGCTTAGCGGTACTGCGGGAGGCCGGGGTAAACCGGTTAAGTATCAATCCCCAGACGATGCACGATCGGACCTTGCGCTTAATCGGCCGCCGGCACTCGGCTGCTGAGACTTTAGCCGCTTTTGCCGCAGCCCGGGACTTTGGTTTTAACTGCTTAAACATGGATATTATCTTGGGCTTGCCGGGAGAAACCGCAGACGACGTGGCCCAGACCCTGGAAACAATAGCCCGGCTGCAGCCAGATAATTTATCGGTGCATACCCTGGCCATCAAGCGCGCTTCCCGATTGAAAGAAGAACGCGAACAGTGGCTGCTTCCCGAACCGGCGGAAGCGGAGGCCATGGCTGGCTTAAGTCAAGCGGCCACGGCGCGGATGGGTCTTAAGGCTTACTATCTGTACCGGCAAAAGAACATTCTCGGCAACCTGGAAAATATCGGTTATGCCCGGCCCGGCTGGGAGAATGTCTATAATATTCAAGTTATGGAGGAACGTCAGACCATCATCGGCCTGGGCGGAGGAGCCGGTTCCAAGTGGCTGAACCGGCATGATCTAACCCTTACCAACACCTATAATCCAAAAGATCCGTTGAACTACCTGGAGCGGATTGAGGAGATTCGGACAAAGAAAATTGACAGAATTCGCGGCCTGCGGTAGAATACAGGAGTATCGATTGGCAGCAATTGACTTGACAATAGTGATGAGCAGGAGCAGTAAGCGAGAGCCAGCCTTGCAGGGAGGGAATGCCGTGACTGGAAGCATTCCTGGGGATGGTCGCTGAAGAACACCTGGGAACTGATCCCTCGAAACAAGGGGCTCGCTGGCCGGGCCACTGGCAATAGACGGATCCGGCTGGCCCCGTTAACCGCTTGAATGAAGAGGGATAGCCTTAGCCTTAGGGTTATCCAATCAGGGTGGTACCGCGAGAAAACCTTTCGTCCCTGCACCGAGTATGGATAGCTGGGAGAAGGGTTTATTTTTATTAAAAAGTCTTAATAAAGGTTATGTTGTGAGGTGGTAACATGTTGGTCAACCGACCCCGGGGCACGAGTGATATTTTGCCCGGGAAGGTAGAGAAGTGGCAGTATTTAGAAGAGGAAATCCGGCAGATTTGCCGGGAGTATGGGTACGCTGAAGTCCGCACCCCGATTTTTGAACATACGGAGTTGTTTAAACGCGGGGTAGGCGAAACCACCGACGTAGTCGAAAAGGAGATGTACACCTTTTTAGATAAGGGAGAAACCAGCGTGACCCTGCGTCCCGAAGGGACCGCAGCCGCGGTAAGGGCTTTTGTGGAAAATGGCTGGTATGGTCAGCCCCTCCCGGTTAAGTGGTACTATCTGGGTCCGATGTTTCGGTACGACCGGCCGCAAGCCGGACGATTCCGGCAGTTTCATCAGTTTGGGGCGGAGGTTTTTGGTTCGAATGATCCGTTACTGGATGCGGAAGTGATCGTGATGGCCATGGATCTGTATTATCGTTTGGGCTTGACCAATCTGGAGCTGCAGATCAACAGCGTGGGCTGCCCGGCCTGCCGGCTGGAACACCGCGCTGCCCTTAAAGAATTTTTGCTTCCGCTGGCGTCGGGACTGTGCGAGAATTGTCAGCAGCGCCTGGAGCGGAATCCGATGCGGGTTTTAGACTGTAAAGCCGAAAAGTGTCAGGCAATAACCAAAGGCGCGCCCACTACGCCTAAATACCTGTGCCCGGCTTGCGCTGAGCATTTTCGGGTGGTCAAAGAGGCCTTAGACGGCTTAGGGATCCCCTATACCGTAAACGAGCGGATGGTGCGGGGACTTGACTACTACAACCAAACCGCTTTTGAGATCAGCGTAGCCGGGATCGGGGCGCAAAGTTCGATTGGCGGCGGGGGACGGTACGACGGCTTGATTGAGCAGCTTGGCGGCCCCCCCACCCCGGGTATCGGTTTTGCTCTGGGGATTGAGAGGACTTTGCTGGCTTTGGAGCAGCAGGAAGCAGATATCGGGACCGGCCGGGAACTGGATGTTTTTGTGGCGACCTTAGGGGCTGAGGGCCGTTTGATTGCCTTAAAGCTGTTGACCCGGCTCAGGAGCTACGGTTTGGCGGTGAATATGGATTACCTGGGCCGCAGCTTAAAAGCCCAAATGAAACAAGCCGGCAAATCAGAAGCTCCCTGGGTAATCATTGTGGGCGGGGTGGAACTGGCCCGTCAGGCGGTTTCGGTAAAAGACATGGCTGCGGGCCAGCAGGAAGAAGTGACGCTCAAGGAGATTGAACGGTATATCCTGGAAAAGTTTGCGCAGGAACAGGCGGATTGCGATTGTGACTGCGGTTGCAGCGGGGAGCATCACCATGCCTGATGACTTAAACTTGGAAATGGGTTAATGTTTTAGTTATCCAGCCCTAAAAATACTGTTTTGAATCGTAACTGATTGAGTAGGAATGGGTTTATATTTAAATTTATCCTCTTGTGAAAACAATAAAGGAAATTTGGTAAATCCAGTAAATATATTAAATATAGTCGGGGGAGTGCTAGTAAATGGCGGAAGCATTATTGGGGTTAAAAAGGACGCATCAATGCGGGATGATTACAAACCCGGAAGTGGGGCAAACCGTCAGTGTGATGGGCTGGATCCAAACGCGGCGCGACCATGGGGGATTGATTTTTGCTGATCTGCGCGACCGCTCGGGCATAGTGCAGGTGGTGTTCAGTCCGGAAGTTGATCAAGAAGCGTTTGCTAAGGCTCAAGCCGTGCGCAGTGAATACGTAATCGCAGTGGTGGGGGAAGTGCGAAGCCGGCCTGAAGGGACGGTCAATCCCAACTTGGCCACCGGCGAAATTGAAATCTATGCTCAGGAACTCAGAATCTTGAACCGGGCTAAGACCCCGCCGTTTTACATAGAAGAGAATGTGAACTCGGACGAGATATTGCGTTTGAAATACCGGTATCTCGATTTGCGGCGCCCGGAAATGCAGCGGTCGATCATTTTACGCCACAAGGTGGCCAAGGCTATGCGGGATTTCCTGGATACGAAAGGTTTTCTGGAAATCGAGACTCCTATGCTTACCAAGAGCAGCCCGGAAGGGGCGCGGGACTATTTGGTTCCCAGTCGGGTAAACCCGGGGTGTTTTTACGCCCTGCCGCAGTCGCCGCAGCTTTTTAAACAGCTGCTGATGGTGGCCGGGTTTGAAAAGTATTTCCAGATTGTCCGCTGTTTCCGCGATGAGGATTTAAGGGCGGACCGGCAGCCGGAATTTACCCAACTGGATATGGAAATGTCTTTTGTAGAACGGGAAGATTTGCTGAATTTAACCGAGGAACTGGTCGTTTACCTCTTTAAGAACTGCCTGGGGGTAGAACTTAAGACGCCTTTCCCCCGTTTAAGCTACGCCGAGGCCATGGGCCGTTACGGTTCTGATAAGCCGGATTTGCGCTTTGGTCTGGAATTAATGGATGTCGGGGACATTGTGCGGGATTCCCAGTTTAAGGTGTTTGCTGGCGCCTTGGCAGCCGGGGGGCAGGTCAAAGGCTTATGCCTGCCCGGCTGCGGCAGCTATTCCCGTAAGGAACTGGATGATTTGACCGCCCTGGCCGCAGTGTATGGCGCTAAGGGTCTGGCCTGGATGCTCTGTCAGGCTGATTCAATTAAATCGCCGATTGCCAAGTTTTTCACCGAAGAACAGCTGGCTAAGCTGCGCGAGCGAATGGGGGCCAAAGCTGGGGATTTGCTGATCTTTGTGGCGGACCAGCCCTTGGTAGTGGCCAACGCTCTGGGCCATTTACGGCAGGAATTTGGCCGCCGGCTTGATTTAATTGATCCCGCGGAGTTTAATTTTGCCTGGGTCTTAGAGTTTCCGCTCCTCGAGTGGTCAGAGGAGGAAAAACGCTGGATTGCCATGCACCATCCTTTCACCTCCCCGATGGATGAGGATGAGCCTTTGATGGCAATGGAGCCGGGCCGGGTGCGCGCCAAGGCTTACGATTTGACCCTGAATGGGATTGAAATCGGCGGCGGCAGTATCCGAATTCATCGCCGGGAAATCCAGGAAAAGATGTTTAAACTATTAGGGTTTGCGCCGGAAGAGTCAATGGAGAAGTTTGGTTATCTGCTGGAGGCATTCGAATACGGCACTCCTCCCCACGGCGGGATTGCTTTTGGTCTGGACCGGTTGATCATGCTAATGGCGAAGCGGGATTCGATTCGAGACGTTATCGCTTTCCCCAAGACCGCCAGCGCCATCTGTCAGCTGACCGCTGCCCCTTCGAGCGTCAGCCGAGAACAGTTGCGGGAACTGCATATTCGATTAGCCACGTCGGCGAAGAAGTCAGATTAACTATTTTACGCGCTGCACAATCAGAAGGGGCGGGATTAAAACAATCCCGCCCCTTAAATATTTTGCCGAAAATTTAGTTAAGTTAAGATCAATTTGCCAAAAAATCGCCGGTTGTTTTGTGCTCAAAGGGGCTGTGGTTTTTAGTTTTTAGCTGTTCAGGTCTTAGACAAAGGGTATCCCAATACCGGAGCATAACTACACCGGCTTGGGGTTTGGGAATGTTGCACGGTTCACCCAGCAACAGCTTGATTAAGATTTCAGGCAGATCGAGTCCCGCGGCTATGGTCAAGGGAAGACCGCCAGCCGCAAATCGAGGATTTACCTCAATCAAGCACGGGCGATTAGTTTGGTTGTTCAGGATTATCTGCACATTGGAAACTCCCGGCAGGGGAAAAGTTTCTACACAGGCGGCGGCAAGGTCCGCTAAAACCGGATTTTTTACGGTTATTCCTTTGACGCAGATGCCATTTTGCACCGCAAGCCGCTGCCGCGGCGAAGCCCTTAAAACCCGGCCTGACAAGTCGGAAAGCACATCCACCGTATACTCCGGCCCCTCGATAAACTCTTGGACAAACGGCTCGGGTGTAATCTGCAGGACTGATTTCAGTTCGTCGGGATTCCTGACTTTCGCGGTTTGCTTATAGCCGATATCCCGCCTGGTTTTCACAAATAACGGGAACTCGGCTTGTTCCAGGGCAGTCAGAGCATACTCCTTGGGAACCTCGAATCCCTGAGCAGCTAAAAAATTACCCATCAGCTGCTTATCTTCCAAGATCTCCAAAACGTTTGGCTGGGCTACGGCAAAATTAACCCCGGCCACGCGGAAGCGGGCGGCATTTCGGGAGATCAAGGCCAACTCGTCGGCGTGACCCGGCAGCAGGACTTTCACCTGGTGCAGCCGGCAAAGGTCGAGCAGGGTATCCAGATAATCGTCCGCCGAGGTTTTCGGCACCAAAACGGCTTCATCGGCCAAATAGAGCCCCGGGGCCAGGGGATCCGCATCAACCGCGATTAATCGGTACCGCTGCTTGGGCGCCAAAGCCAGGAGCAGGTTGATGCCGGTAACACTGCCAGCCTGGGTAATCAATATAGCTGGAAGCAAAAAGATTCCCCCTTTATTCTAGAGAATGGTATTAAAAGGATTGTAATAGCAGAGATTTGCTTTGTTTGGGACCGGCATACATCACCAAATCTAAAATCGATAAACCAGGAATAAAATCCCCTTTGCCCTGCGGGTAAACCGGCGGTTGGAAAGCCTGGTATTCCAAAGTCAGACCCGCAGCCTCCAGGGCCAAAGGCTCATTGTAGGCTTCCCCGCCGCGGCCCGAAAGATAGATGTCAGCCCCGCATTGCTGACACAAAAAAATTATCCGCTCATTTTTTCCGGCTGGCGGCTCGCCCAAATAAGAGGCGAGAAACAGCGGCGTTTTTATTTCCAAGATGTCGGCAAACAACCGAATGAGTCGCAGGTTAAAAGGGAAGAGCAATTCCTCCGGCTGCGCGTAAAGCGGCTCAAGTTTAGCTTCTAAGTAAGAAAAATAAGGCGCTTTGGCATAAGCGTGCCTGATGGTTTTGAAATTTTGGGACTGGTTTTTAAACGGTTCAAAAAGGCGTACCTCATTTATTTTTTGCTCCAGCGCCCCGCGCGCCACCGGCAGCGTGAGCCACTGAACACCGGCCGGGGTTTTTATCCGCGTCCGATTGCCGTAGCTTCGGCGGGCAAATTGAATATTATCCAGGATAATCAAAACATCGCAGTTTTGCATTTTATGAAAAAAACCGGCCCAGGGTAAATAGTTGGGCTGATGTACGGCGCAGCGCAATTTAATTCCTGCCTTTCCGTATAAACCTTGGCAGTTTATTACTGCAAATATTATCGAGTTTTTTTTGCGAATCAAATTGAGGAGACAAACTATATAAGATTAACAAGTAAGGCTGATTGTTTTCTGGTTCAGCATTATTTGGCGAAGCAAAAGCCTGGATAGCAGACCTGAGTATCAGATCATTTAAGGATCGCAAACAAAGGCCATAATTCGGCAATTTCTGGTTTTGCCATTGCTTTACTAAGGAGGTAACATTCCAGAACAGCCAGTGGGGGTGAGTGTTTTTTGAGATTTCAACCAGATCCACCAACTGCGTAGGATTGATCGTTTGCGCGGTCACATCTATTCTATCGGCAGTCCAAGGCAGTAAAACCGGGTAACAGCCAATATGCTGTCCGGCAGCGCTTTTCTCGTTTGGCCAAAGATACAGGAAAGCGGAATCTATCTCTGCTTCAAGCGGCAGATCCTTGAGGTCAAAATGGAGAAAAGACTGGGCAGTAAGCCACTTAAAAGAGTTATCCATTTCCCGTCCTACATAAAGGAACGGTTGATTGGATAAGGGAGTATAGGGCTGATTGCTGAAAATCGAAACCGCAAGCTGTGGCTGGATGATTTTTAAATTTTGGCCCTTTTGGGGCGATTTATTTTGTCGAAAGTCCTTTAGCCCTGATTTTAGGGACAGATCAAGCTGTTCCAGGCAGGAGAGCAGATACTCCGCCCTTTGCCGCGTGGTATGCCTGGCGAGGACCTCTTGCCGTCCTTTTTCCGCAATCGCCAGCCTTTCTTGGGGACGGTCTAGATAATAATCTACTAAATTTAAGGTTTCAGCTGCTGAACCAGACATCAGCAGATGCTGGCGGTGCCGGAATAATTCTTTTACGGCCGGGGTATCTACGGTTAACTGAAAACCGCCGCAGCCAGGAATATCCAAAGTGCGGGAGGTTATTTGGGTAGAGAAGCGGTTTTCGTTCTGCAGGTTAAGGATGATTTTAGAGCTGCGAAAGACTTTAAACGAGTCCTTAAATTCAATGGGACCGGGACATTTGGCTAAATCAAGCGGCCAGTCGCCTATCTTTTTAGCAGGACTCCAACCTTCGCCGTAGATAACCAGGTTATAGCCTTTCTCCAGCAAAGGACGAATTAAAATATTTGCACTTTCGTACCGGAAACTGTTGGGATTTTCCAAGATGTCGTAGGCATTGGCCACCAAAGCCAGATCATGGGTATATTGAGGAAAGGGAGCATCTTGAAGCGAATCTTCAACCGAAGGATTATAGCCAAATTCCAGATGATAGGCCGGAATCCCGATTTCAGTGTAGAAAGGGATACATTCCGCATTAATGGTAAAGACCACATCAGGCTGCACTTTCTTGACGTATGGGAGGGACCACCTGGCAAAATGCTGGATGTCTTCGGTCGCCCAGTACGCATGCAGCAGCTGGTGCTGTTTGGCCAGATCGCGGACGATTTCTTGCTTTTCCGGGATGTATTCGTGCATCCAGCCAACTGTCATCATCAGATCGGGTTTAAATCCTTCGATATGTTTTTTCAGGGATTCTTTATGGATGGCATCAACAATGCTCACCTCATGCCCCAACTCCTCAAATCCCTTTAGTAACTGATTCGTCCAAAACGGATGTCCATTAAGATAAAGAATGTGCATTTTTTTACCTCAAAAAACAAAGATCACAGGTGAATAAAAGGTTTAGGCCAATTTGCATTTGACCATCCCCGTTTATCGTTTATAAAGG
>CAZKWP010000094.1:0-9037 GCA_964556555.1 uncultured Syntrophomonadaceae bacterium | reverse complement strand
GATCGGGTAAACGAAAGCAAGGCGGGGTATTTGTCTGTGGTGTCGCGTAGAGATTTGGAGGAATTGCCGCTTACGCAGCGTCCGCAATTCATTAAGGATCTGGAACAGGAAATGCAGGCTGCCGCGCGGCGTCTGGAGTTTGAACAAGCCGCCCAGCTGCGCGACGTCATTATCGAGTTAAAGGGAATTTGGGGCAAGATGGCCCCGAGCGGCACGCTTAAACCCGGCGAACCAGGTAAAAATTCGACTGGTATAAGTGCTGGTACAAAAGCGGGTGCAGGTGTTGGTGCAAGCGCTAAAGGAAGCGGCAGAGGAAAGGGTCAGGGCACCGCACGGGGCAGTGACCGGGGGAGCAGCCAGAGCGGCGGCCGGGGAAGCAAACAAAAACGAGGCGGTTAATTCGACAAAATTCGGGCGGGGACTGTCCCCACCAAAAAAGACCGAGGACCCAACTGCTGTTTGAGCTGAGGAACCGCGGTCTTTTATTGACCAAAATTGTTAGATTTATCGGGCAGATAGATTCATGCGCAACCTAAATAAAAATTAGCATTGACACAAGCAAGGTTAGTTAGCTAAAATCAAAAGAAGGCCTATTTATGCCAAATAAGCACAATTTTCCAGGATATTTGTGATTTTATTTACTATCTAGTATACACAGCCCAATCCAGCTTTGTCAACTAGTAACTAAAGGCACAAGCATAAATTTGCGGAAAAATTTCTAAAACCCAAAATTTTTAGAGGTTATTTGGTCTAAGGCATTTTATTCTAAGGTGTTTTGTTTATAGCATCTAGGTTCCAAGGCATCTGAGTCCAAAGGGAATGGCCTTGTATTTGCACTGCATTTATCTTGTATTTAATTAGGAGGTGTGTATTAAGGTGGTGGCATTTCGTTTACCCAGAGCAGACTTAGAAAAATTTAGAGCCCAATTAGCCAGCCAGTATACGGTTTTTGGTCCAGTGGCCAAGGGGAAAGATGTGGCTTTTGCGGAGATTCAAAACGCGGCGGATCTGGTTCTGGATAACAGTCAATCGATTCTACCCCCAAAAAAATATTTCCGTCCCCCAGTGGAGAAGCTTTTTACCTTTAAGAATCGTCAAGTGGCGGAAATAGCGGAAGCTCCCGCAGAGCAACGTTTAATCATGGGCGTTCATCCTTGTGATGTCAATGGCATGCAGATCTTGGATCGGGTTTTTGGGGATACCTACCCCGATCCTTACTATCAAGAACGCCGGAAAAATACCCTCATCGTGGCACAAAACTGTACGAAACCGTGTACGAATGGTTTCTGTACTTCCTTCAATACCGGGCCGGCAGCGGAGACCGGGTTTGATCTGGCTTTAACCGACTTGGGGGACAATTTCCTGGTCGAAGTCGGCAGTGAGGCCGGGCAGCAGCTGGTGGCCGGGTTAGCAGAGGCTACGGAAGCCGAAAAGGCGCGGGCAGCCCAACTGATCAGCGATTGCCGCGAGGCGATGCAGTCGCGCAAAATGGCTCCGGCCGATCTCCCCGCTTTCATGCTGGAGCGGGTCAACCATCCGCATTGGGAAGAACTTAAAGAGCTTTGCCTGGCCTGCGGCAGCTGCACTAATGTCTGTCCCACCTGTTATTGCTTTGAGGTAAAAGACCAGGTTGATCTGTCCTTGACGGACGGAAATCGGGAAAGAACCTGGGATTCTTGTCAGTACTATAAGTTTTCCCGGGTAGCCCTGGACCACGTCTTCCGGCCCGATCGGGCGGCGCGGGTGAAACAGCGGCTGTTCCATAAACTCGCCTATTATCAGCAACAATTTGAGACGAATGGTTGTGTCGGGTGCGGCCGCTGCGTAAGCGCCTGTATCGTGGGGATTGACCCGGTGAAAGTCGTGGCGGCGCTGCAGGAAGGGACAGCCGGTCAACCGGCCCAGCAGTTTAAGTCCACCCGGCGGGGAACCTGTCACAGTGAAAATTCCTACACGGGTAACCCGGCGGTGTTAAAAGCGGTCAAGCCCCAAACGGCAGACACTTTTACCTACACCTTTGCCTTTGAGGATGCGCAAAAGCAGCGGGAGTTCGCTTTTGAACCCGGCACTTTCAATATGCTGAGCATTCCCGGGATAGGCGAAGCACCGATCTCGATCAGTTCCGACGCGGCGGAAAAAGGCTATATTGAACATACGATCCGCTCAGTGGGTGCGGTTACCAATTTTATTAAAAACCTGGAGGTCGGCGCGAAGCTCGATATACGCGGGCCTTACGGCGCGGGCTGGCCGGCGGCGGAAGCTAAGGGCAAAAACGTACTGATCGTAGCGGGAGGGATTGGTTTAGCCCCGCTGCGGCCGATGATTAAGCACATTGAAAATAATCGGGCGGATTACGGCAAACTGGAGATTCTCTATGGCGCCCGCAATCCCCAGGAAATGTTGTTTATCGATGAGTTTGACGGTTGGCGGAACCTGCCGGATACGAAGCTGCGCTTAACCGTGGATAATCCACTTTGCAGCGACTGGCAGGGTAACGTGGGGGTGGTTACGACTCTCTGCAACCTGCTGGAAGTCGACCCGAATAACACCATCGTCATGACCTGCGGCCCGGGGATCATGATGAAGTTCGTGGTCAAAGATTTGATGAACCGGGGCTTTAAGCCCGAGGATATTTTTGTGTCGCTGGAACGCCGGATGGGCTGCGGAATCAAAAAATGCGGGAACTGTCAGATCGGTCCGTTGTTTGTATGTCAGGACGGTCCGGTTTTCCGCTATTCGGAGGTTAAAGACATTCCGGAAGATATTTTTTAGGGGGGAGGGAACACAGTGGCTAAACCAAAAATTGCGGTATTTAAATTCAGCTCCTGTGCGGGCTGTCAGCTTTCGATCCTGAATCTGGAAGACCATTTGTTGGACATCCTGGGCGCGGTAGACTTAACTTATTTTGTGATGGCCAAACGGGAAAACTTCGCCGGGCCTTATGACGTCAGTATGGTCGAGGGTGCGGTTACTACCCCGCGCGAGGTGGAGGAATTAAAAGAGATTCGGAAAGGCTGCAAAACGCTGGTGGCGTTGGGTAGTTGCGCCTGCTTTGGCGGGGTTCCTTCCATTAAGAATTTTATTGGGACCCAAAAGGAAATCGAAGAGCAGGTTTATACCGAGCTTTGGGATATTAAATCGATTGCCGCTTACGGGATCGACCACTACGTAAAGGTAGACGCTTATCTGCGCGGCTGCGCCATTGATTTAAACGAGTTGGTTGAGTTGCTGCAAAGCGTTCTGCTGGGGAGGAGTCCCCGGTTTAAGACCCATTCGGTTTGCGGAGAGTGTAAACTGAAAGAAAACGGTTGTCTGCTGGTTACGGGGAAACAGGCCTGCATGGGTCCGGTGACGGCAGCGGGCTGCGGTGCCCTGTGTCCCAGTTTGAACCGCGCTTGTGAAGGCTGCCGCGGTCCTTCGGACGATTGCAACGCGGAATCCTTAGCCAGGGTATTTCACGAGGAATTAGGCTTAAGTAAGGAAGATGTGGTGCGTAAGTTCCGCAAGTACGCCGGCAACACACCGCAGTTTAAGAAGGGGGCTAACTTGTATGAGCGAACGTAAAATCTATGTTGGTTACGTAGCCCGCGAAGAAGGGGACGGCGCCCTGGATATGCTGATTTCAGCGGAGGGGAAGATTAAAGAGGCCCGTTTTAAGATCTGGGAAGCCCCCCGGTTTTTCGAGGCTTTCCTGGTTGGCCGCAAATACGACGAGGTGCCGGAAATCGTTCAGCGTATCTGCGGGATTTGTCCGCATCCGCACCATCTGACCGCGGCCCGGGCCATGGAGCAGATTCTGGGAATTCAGGTAAGCGAGCAGACGCACCTGTTGCGCCACCTGCTGTTGCTTGGGGATTGGATTCAGAGCCATTCTCTGCACGTCTTCTTTTTGGCGGCCCCGGACTTTCTGGGCTACGAAAGCGTGATCGGGATGGCCAGTGACCCCGAGCTTTTGCCGATCGTAAAAAATGCGCTGCAGTTTAAACGGCTGGGCAATGATATGAGCGTAATCCTGACCGGTCACGAGATTCAAAACCGCACCTCCATCATCGGCGGTTTTACGGCAGTGCCTTCGAAGTCTGATCTGCAAAATTTGCGGGAGCGTCTAATCGGGATTAAGGATTTTGCTTTGGATACCTGCCGTTTGGCCAAGACCCTGACCTCCGAACCGGTCTATGCGGATCTGGTGCGCAAGTGTGAACACGTGGCGATAAAACACGAAAACGAGTATGCGGTTACCAGCGGCCGGCTGGTTTCGACCGAGGGCTTAGATGTGGCGGAATGGGAGTACCCACAGTGGCTGCTTGAAAGCCATGTGCCTGGCTGCAACGCCAAGCACTCCATCGTTAAGGGCCGGGATTCGATGCTGGCTGGTCCCTTAGCCCGGGTGAATCTCAATTTCGGGCAGCTTTCGCCGGATGCGCAGGCGATTGCCCGGGAAATTGGTTTTAAAGCCCCGGATTTCAATCCTTATATGAGTATCGTAGCCCGCGGGATTGAGCTGGTGCACTCGATTGATGAGAGTATTAAGACGATTGATTTGCTTGGGGAACCGAAATATGAAGAACCGGTTAAATATACGGTTAAGGCGGGCGAGGGTTATGCCATAACCGAGGCGCCTCGCGGGCTCTGCTGCCACGGCGGCAAGATTGATAAGTACGGCGTGGTGCAGAAGTGGGATGTAGTGGCGCCAACCGCGCGCAATGCCTATAACATCGAGAAAGACTTGAAAGAGTTTGTGCCGAAACTGCTGCATCTTTCGGATGAGGAACTGACCCTGCGGTGCGAGATGTTAATCCGCAGTTATGATCCTTGTTTGTCGTGTTCCGTGCATTCCATGAAAGTAAAGATCCGCAGGGAGGGTTAGGTGAATTGCGACAGTTGGTGCTTGGCTGTGGAAATCTTTTCGCTGCAGACGACGCAATCGGATTAAAAGTAATTCAATACCTTAAAGAGCAGCTGCAGTCAGAGCTGCCGGCCGATACGCTGTTGATTGAGGCCGGGACGCCCGGCTTAAATCTACTGGACTTTTGGCGGGCCGGGGATCGGGTTATTTTGGTGGACGCGGTGCAAAGCGGGATGCCCGTAGGTTCGGTGCAGCGTTTTGAACTGAAAGATCTGACCACCCGCTCCCGGGGTAAATTGGTGGGCGACGCCCATGGTTTAGGAATTTTGGATGCCTTGGATCTGGCCCGTTTAACCGGGAACCTACCGGCCTCCTTGATCATCATCGGCATTGAGATTCACAATGAGGAGCCGTTTCAGGTGGGTTTAAGCCCAGAGGTGGAAGCGGCAATCGTCCCGGCGGCGCAAGCCGTGCTGGAGGTACTGGCGGAGTTGACCGAACTGGCCAGCTAACAGCTCTTACCAAAGAATATGCAAGCTGAGCTTCGTAAAGCTTAGACATTCCGGCTAAAAGTTAAAGAATAAAAGTAAAGAATTAGCCACACCATCAGGGTTTACACACAAACAAGGAGGCAAGCCAAAAACTTGTCTCCTTGTTTGTTGCCGTAGGCGTTAAATAAAACCCTATAAAAATAGAGAAAAAACCAGTGTTACCAGGTTTTTTATACTTGAATGGAAAATCGAGCCGCTAGTTAGACAAAATTCGGGAGGGGACTGTCCCCTAACAGGAAGCGGAGCGGACTTCATTATTTTCGGGGTCCGCAAACAGTTTGGTGGCGGCAGCTACTTTTTCCGGGGAGCCAAGCACAATCACCACATCTTTGGCCTTGATTTGGGTGGTGCCTTTCGGGTTGGATAAGGTTTCCGAATCCCCGCGCCGGATTAAGATTACGGAGATTCCGTAATTATTGCGCAGGTCCATTTCCTCCAAAGTTTTATCCGCAATCAGCGAATTTACTCCCACCTTGATCGCCATAATTTCGATGTTGTGGAAGTGTAGTTTTAAGTCCCTTAAGGAAGCCGATTTTTTGGAGAGGGTCCGGAACATCTGGTAACCGTCGGCGCGGATTTCCGCGATAAAGGCGTCCATTTCATCATGGGGCACCAAGTACTTCTTTAAGACCAGGGAAATGATTTCAATCGAGGTTTCAAATTCTTCCGGGATCACCTCGTTCGCGCCTAAACCGTAGAGTGTTTCAATCTCCTGGACGTAACGGGTGCGGACAATAATATGCGTCTTCGGGCTCACCCGCCGCGCCAAATCGGTAATCTGAACGGTAGCGGCCGGGTCGGAGATGGCGATAACGACTACCCGGGCGTGTTCGATATTTGCCAGGTGCAGAACTTCCGGCTGGGACGCGTCCCCGTAAAAAATCGGTTCCCCATTGGCTTGTTCTTCGCGGACCGTATCGGGATTCATTTCAATAATCGCATAATCGACCGGAATGGCAGCAGCGGCTTTTGCCAGATTTTTCCCGCTTAAGCCAAAGCCGATAATCACCAGATGGTCGGTTTTCGCGGGAGCCGTTTCATAACTGGCATTCAACTCCCGGTCGTAAATGCCGGTTTTGAGCCACTTAGATACCGGGAGCCGCTGGGTGACAACATTGGCCAGTCTGGGCGCAAAATTGACTAAAAAAGGGGTTGCGGCCATGGTTAAGACGGAGACGGACAAGAATAACTGGTAGATGTAATCGGTGAGCAAGCCGTGCTGCACCCCGAGTTTCGATAAAATAAAGGCAAATTCACCCACCTGGCTGACCGCTAAACCAACGATGATGGCGACCCGCAGCGGATATCCCTGAATCAGCGTGGCCAGACCGGAAATGACGGTGTTTAAGCCTAGCACGACCAAGGTCAGCAGAGCCACGATGGCAAATTTGTCGATCAGAAAGGTCAGGTTAAGGAGCATTCCAATCGAAACAAAAAAGAAACTGGTAAACACGTCCCGAAACGGTAAGACACTGCTTAGAGCCTGGTGGCTGTATTCGGATTCGGAGATGATCAAACCGGCTAAAAAGGCGCCCAGAGCCAGGGATAATCCTAGATTCGAGGTGACCCAGGCAATGGCCATGCACATGCCGACAATACTGAGCAGGAAAAGCTCGCGGCTGCGAACCAGGACGATTTGGTGCAGTACATAGGGAACCACTTTTTTCGCTAAGATAATTACCCCGACCAGGATGGCAATCGCTTTGATCAGTAAGGTTAACAGGGTTGCCCCAATATTTTCGCTGGCCCCGGCCAGCAGAGGGGTAAACAGGATCATGGGCACTACAATCAAATCCTGAAAGATTAGGATGCCTAAAATGGTTTGGCCGTGCGGGCTGCTGACCTGCCCTCTTTCCTGCAGCATTTTCAGCACAATGGCCGTGCTGCTCAGCGAAATCAAGAATCCGAGGAAAACGGAGCGGCCAAATGGCTGCTGGAAAACCTGGGCCAGCAGAAATACGGCCAGAATGGTCAATAATACCTGAGCGGTACCGCCGACCAGGACCGATTTGCGGATTTGCAGGAGTTTATCGAAGGAAAATTCAATCCCAATGGTAAACAGCAGCAAGATGACCCCGAATTCGGCGAGTACCTCGACGTCATGGAGCGTATTTACCAGACCTAAGCCGTTGGGACCGCAAAGGATGCCGGTTACTAAAAAGCCGACGATGACCGGGATGCGCAGGTGGTGGCAAAAGTATAAAACTACGATTGACAGCCCGAAGATAATTACGATTTCTTTCAGCAGATAGATTTCCATATAGAGCTCCTTAAATAAACAGAGTACATATAAAAATCTGCAAGCAGATTAAACAACCGGGCTTTTGCCAGCGAGGTATTTTATGGATAAAGATACTAGATACTAGTTTTAGAGTTACTATTTATTTTAAAATTACTATTTAACTAAACTATAAAGGAAAAGCCCGCTTATTTCAACCGAGCCTGGCCGGCCAGCGCGGTTACTTCCTCTTTTTCCTAGAACCGATATGTTATAATATAAGAAAAATTGTCGATAAAAAGGAGCCTAAGGTAAAATGTCGAGTAACTCGATCGTGATCCGGGGTGCCCGGCAGCATAATCTGGCGAATATTGATTTGACCCTGCCCCGAGACCAACTGGTTGTAATTACCGGCATTTCTGGTTCGGGCAAGTCATCCTTGGCCTTTGATACCATCTATGCGGAGGGTCAGCGCCGGTACGTGGAGTCGTTATCCGCTTATGCCCGGCAGTTTCTCGGGCAGATGGACAAACCGGATGTGGACAGTATTGAGGGGCTATCCCCCGCAATTTCCATAGACCAAAAGACCACCAGTCGTAACCCTCGTTCCACGGTGGGAACCGTAACCGAGGTTTATGACTATTTGCGTTTGCTTTACGCCCGCATCGGCCGGCCGCACTGTCCTAAGTGCGGGAAGCCGATCAGCCAGCAGACTGTGGACCAAATCGTGGATGCGCTGCTGGCTTATCCGGCCGGCATCAGGATGCAGATTTTAGCGCCCCTGGTGCGGGGCCGCAAAGGGGAACACCAAAAAGTCCTGGATGAGGTGCGCAAGGCCGGCTACGTCCGGGTGCGGGTCGATGGTCAGGTAAGGGAAATCGCGGAAGAGATTAAGCTGGAGAAGAATAAAAAACACCAAATAGAAGTAGTGGTGGACCGGGTGGTAGTCCGCCCGGACCAGCGGCAGCGGTTGGCGGACTCTCTGGAGACGACCCTGAAGTTATCGGAAGGCCTGGTCGTAGTGGAAGTGCTGGGCGCGCCCGTTAAGCCGGAAGCGACTGGTGGCCTGGGGAGCGGCGAAAGCGGGGAGAACTCGGGCAGCTTGGAGAGTCAGGCAAACTTGGAGAACCCGAGCACCTTGGAAGGCCCGGCGAACCCGGCCAACTTAGCCAACCCTAACAGTCCGCTCAAACAAGGCAAACATGAGCTGCTGTTTTCCCAGAATTTTGCCTGCAGCGACTGCGGGATCAGCATGGAGGAACTGACGCCGCGGATGTTTTCCTTTAATAATCCTTACGGCGCCTGCCCCGAGTGTCTGGGCCTGGGAATTAAGATGGAGGTCGACCCGGAGCTGGTCGTGCCGGACCAGGAAAAATCCCTGGTTGACGGGGCGATTGCCCCCTGGTCGAATTATTCGGGTTT
>CAZKWP010000093.1:8773-9345 GCA_964556555.1 uncultured Syntrophomonadaceae bacterium | reverse complement strand
TGCCAATGTACCACTGGTACCTGAGGTCGCACCTCCGGAAGAGCTTTTTATGGTTGAACGAGGCAAGGTAATTGGATTGGTAATTAAACCGGAGTTATTGAATAGTATTCGTACTGAACGTTTAAAAACCCTGGGTCTAACCGGACAGGCGAGCTATGCTAACTTTGAACGCATACTGGAAGAATTGGAGTTTGCAGATAAAGTAATGAAAAAACTTGGTTGTCCTGTTATTGATGTAACCAATCGTGCTGTGGAAGAAACTGCCAGCAAAATTCTGGAAATATACTATAGGAGGTTAAGTAATGTCTGACAGTAAGTATATATACTTATTTGAAGAAGGGAATGCCGAGATGCGCTATTTGTTAGGGGGAAAAGGAGCCAATCTAGCGGAAATGACTCGCATTGGACTGCCAGTTCCTCCCGGGTTTACCATGACAACTGAAGCCTGCAACGAATACCTTGCTGCAGACCGGAATTTTCCTGCTGGCATGTTAGATAAAGCACTTGAAGCTTTGGGTAAACTGGAAGAAAGAACAGGTAAGAAGTTTGGGGATAAAGATAATCCGTTGCTG
>CAZKWP010000093.1:0-8763 GCA_964556555.1 uncultured Syntrophomonadaceae bacterium | reverse complement strand
TGAGAGCTTGGCTGTTTTAGAAAAACGCACTGGCAAGGGCTTTGGTTCCAAGAATAACCCGCTGCTGGTCTCCGTTCGCTCCGGAGCAGCTATTTCCATGCCGGGCATGATGGACACCATACTGAACCTGGGTCTTAACGATGATTCAGTACAGGGGTTGTCAGAGCTGACCGGGGATGAGAGATTTGCCTATGATTGTTATCGTAGATTTATACAAATGTTTAGCAATGTAGTATTAAATTTAGATCATACTAGATTTGACGATATTGTTGAAAGATATAAGAGCAAATTAAGATTAATATTTGACTACGAGATACCGGCTGAAGAATTAAAGGCTATTATTTTAGAATATAAATCACTGATAGAGAAAGAAAAGGGTCATGAATTTCCTCAGGATGTAAAAGAACAGATGATCATGGCGGTTAAGGCAGTTTTTGACTCCTGGAACAACCAGAGAGCTATAGTCTATCGGCGTATCAATAAAATAGATGATAAACTGGGCACCGCTGTAAATATACAATGTATGGCATTCGGAAATATGGGACAGGACTGTGGAACCGGAGTTGCCTTTACCCGTAATCCTTCTACAGGTGATAAAGAGCTTTATGGGGAATTCCTGGTCAATGCTCAGGGTGAAGATGTAGTAGCAGGAATAAGGACTCCTACCCCCATCAGCAAACTTAAAGATGAATTACCGGTAGTATATGAGCAGTTTATTGATACCTGCAATAAACTGGAAAACCATTATCGAGACTTGCAGGATATAGAATTCACAGTAGAAAAAGGCAAATTGTATATGCTGCAGACCCGTAACGGGAAAAGAACTGCTCGTGCTGCGGTAAAAACTGCTGTAGACATGGTTGAAGAAGGCATTATTGATATTAATGAAGCTATAATGAGGGTGGATGCGGAGCAGATCAACCAATTGCTGCACCGCCAGATCGATAGCAGTGCCCAATTTAAACCGATTGCAGTGGGCTTGCCAGCCTCTCCCGGAGCAGCCTGTGGTAAAGTGGTTTTTGATGCTAATGCAGCAGAAAAGCAGGGTTCAGCCGGGGAAAAGGTGGTTTTGGTTAGAAGTGAAACTACACCCGATGACATACATGGAATTGTTCATGCTGAAGGTATTCTTACCTCACGGGGGGGAATGACTTCTCATGCCGCGGTGGTAGCCAGGGGTATGGGTAAGCCCTGTGTATGTGGGTGTGAAAGTATTAAGATAGATGCAGAACTGAAATGTTTTAAGGTGGGAAATATTATAATATCCGAAGGAGATATTATAACCCTGGATGGTGCCACCGGTGGAGTCATGGTAGGCGAAGTTCCTATGATTGAACCTACTCTATCGGATGAATTCGAAAAACTATTACTTTGGGCCAATAACATTAAAAGACTGGCGGTAAGGGCAAATGCAGACACCCCCGAAGATGCTGCCCGAGCTCGAGATTTTGGAGCTGAAGGAATTGGTCTATGCAGAACTGAACATATGTTTATGGCCGGGGATCGGTTGCCCGCAGTTCAGGAAATGATTATGGCAGAAAGCGTGGAAGACCGGGAAGCGGCCCTGGATAAACTGCTGCCCTTTCAGCGGGAAGATTTTTATGGGATATTAAAGGCCATGTCCCCCTATCCCGTAACTATTCGTCTGTTAGACCCTCCTTTGCATGAGTTTTTACCGGAGCGGGAATCCTTGCTGCTGGAAATTGCTGAAATGAAATTTAAGAATGCCAGTCCTTCAGAAATTTTCAAAAAAGAAGAACTGCTGAAGAAGATTAATAGTTTATCTGAAGCCAATCCTATGCTGGGACACCGCGGCTGTCGACTGGGTTTAACCTATCCCGAGATATACCGGATGCAGGTTAAGGCTATTTTTGAAGCCCTTAGTCGCTTGCAGCAGGAAAAGGTAAAAACCTTTGCCGAGATCGAGATACCCCTGGTAATAGATGAGGCTGAATTCCTATATCTAAAAAAACAGATAATGGAAGTATATGAAGAAGTAAAACAGCAAACCGGAGAGGAACTGGAATTTGCCTTGGGAACTATGCTGGAGCTTCCTCGGGCTTGTATAATGGCAGATGAGATAGCCAAGGAAGCAGAGTTTTTCTCCTTTGGTACCAATGATCTGACTCAGACCACACTGGGCTTCAGTCGGGATGATGCGGAGGGCAAGTTTATACCGGTATACCTGGAGAAGAAAATTATGAAAGATAATCCCTTTGCCATCCTGGATCGCAAAGGGGTAGGCAGTCTGATGAAACTAGCCATAGAAAAGGCCAATTCTACCCGGCCCGGAATTTTGATGGGTATTTGCGGCGAGCACGGGGGAGAACCTAGTTCCATTGAGTTTTGTCATGAAATAGGACTTACATATGTGAGCTGTTCCCCTTATAGAATTCCAGTAGCCCGTTTAGCCGCCGCACAGGCAGCCATTAAGAACAAATACCAATCGGAGTAAGGCTTAAATAATATAAAAAAAGCTCCTAAAATCGATTTACATCAGAGGTCTCTGGTTCTAGGTAATGGTTAACCGCTGATAAAAATGCTGAAAAGGCATTTTTATCAGCGGTTTTTATGTTCTATAATGAATAAGGTAAAACAAATTTTGGTGATTTAAGGCGTTAATAAAAATTTAGTGGTCTTAGATAACTTTTATTCCTAAATTACCCTATATTGTTTTAATAATTATGAAAATTATATATAATTAATATAGTTAGCGACTTTTGTAGTTATATTTACAAGAATTAATTATACTACATAGTACAAATACCTCATGTTAAGTCAATATATTCTACGATCTAATCTGAAATCAATTCTATGCTATTTCAACAAGACAAGTTTAAAAGTCTTTCTTTACCAGTGTCTTAAGTTTAAATAATCTAAGAGAATAATTTAATGTAAAAGAATTCGTTAATACAAGGGGTTCTTTTAATGAACAAATTTATAAAAGTTACCAGTTTTATTTTAATTTTATTTCTGTTATTTTCTAATGTTCAGTTTTTGCATCTAAAAAATGGAGCTCCCCGGGCTTTAGCCGCGGAAAGCACTATATCTCATGGTTCAAGCAAGGTTGCCTCGCCGGACCCGTTAGCCGGTCTACCGGCATTGGCTGTAGTTCGAACAACGCCCCGGGACGGCAAGGCCGGTGTCTTTCCTGAAACTGACATTATGGTTACCTTCAATCAGGGGATCCAAAAGGGATCAGGTTTTGATAACATCAGGGTCACCGATGCCACAGGTCAGAGTGTTAATACGACCTCAATCGTGTGGGGGGATACTCTGACGATTAAGCCTGATATTTTAGCTTACGATACGATCTATACCGTAACCTTGCCGGTAGGGTCCATCGATGGTACGGGGGGCACGGTTCTAACCGCTGCTTACACGTTCAGTTTTACCACTAAGTTCATCATTACCGAAACCTATCCGGCGGATCAAGGAGTGGACGTGTCCATCAACACGCCGGTTAAGGTCGCTTTCGGCAGTATAGTCAAGGAAGGCCCTAATTTTGACCGTATCAGCCTTTACCCGGTCGATGACCCTAACGCCCCGGTACCTTTAAACCCCATCCAATTATCCAAAATTGACAACGACACGCGGACCCTAATGACCATCACGTTTCAGGGAATTTTGGCGCCTAATAGCGATTATCGGGTGACCATACCGGCCGGAGCGGTGAAGAACGTGGCCGGCCACCGTCTGGACGCTGATTATACCTTTGACTTCAAGACGCACCAGAATATAACCCTGCCCCAAGTGTACTTTTCTATGCCTGCAGATGGGGCAAAAGGCTTTAGTCTCAATGAGGACATCTCGATTACGTTTAACGATGATATAGTTGCCGGCCCTAATTTTGACAGCGTTGCCTTATCTGTGTATCAATCCGGCGCCTCGGTCGCCATTAGCAAGCAGATTGATTCCGACCAATTAATCATCACCCCGGCTGCCGATTTGTCCTGCGATACGACTTATGAGGTCAGCATCCCGGCCGGAGCCTTGGCCAACATGGCAAGTGGTGATTTGTTGATGGATCCTTACGATTTTGCCTTTACGACCAAAAGGGAAATATTGGTCGCCACCATCCCTGTTAACGGATCCGGAAATATTATGCTTGATGCCGCTCCAGCCTTGCTCTTCGACCAGCCGATCATTGGCACTCAACTTGACGCTATCGTCCTTAAGGATTCCGATGGCAGCCAAGTGCCTATCCGGGGCTACGTCGAAGCTGATACGCTGATAATCGCACCTTTACAGTTCTTAAAACCGGGGACGACCTACACGGTAGAAGTCCCTGCCGGCACTGTTCTGGTTCAGGATGGCACGGCTAATGACGGATGTTCCTTCAGTTTCTATAGTGCAGACTTGGGGGTCAGGCATTGGGGGCATACCTACATACTCGGACGTCATCTTTATTCTCCAGGAGAAACAGTTGAATTTTGCGCTTCGGACTACGTCTGGTTTTATGAGAATGCCTGGCTTGAAAAGAGTATATGGGATTTCGGCGACGGAGTTACGGGAACGGGCAATAATGTTAGCTATACATGCACCAACCTCGGGCGCTACACCTATACTTTGGTGTGTAAAGAAGCTAAAGATGGTTCTTATCCTCATGAGTTCAATAATTATTATACCATCAGCGAAAGCTTCGAAGTGGAGCCGCCGCCCCTGCCGCCCCCGCCTCCGTTTAATTCGGAAAATGCCACTCTCGGGGTGTATCCGACGGTCACATATGTTGAACCGGGGGAAGTAGGCAGTTATGATCTCTACCTTAGAGACGGCGCTGCTTCCGCGGCGAATCGGGAGATAGAAGTATACCTAAGCACTCCGGATGGAGAAAAATCCGGCTCTCCTTCCCGTCTTTGGCGTACTTTAACTACCGATTCCAGTGGTAATGTCAGATTTGAGGAAATAATGCCATCATGGGTTACTGACGACGGCTATGCACTGTTATTTAGATTTTTTGTGGGCGGCAAACTCAAGGCCACAGCAAGCTTGATTTGTAAATACAGAGTGACGGCGAGTATCTTTGGTTATGTTCGTCCAGAACTTAAGGAGGGTAGTTTTGATCCTCCGGCCGGGACCACCGTCGTTCTTAAAAAAGATAAAGCTACGGTAGCTACGGCAACTGTGGATGAGCATGGTTTCTATCAGCTCATGGGAGTTCCTCCGGGGACGTACTTGATGATGGTAAGCGCCCCGAGCTGGGAACCGGTTAATGATTATGTAAAGATCCAGCCTAACCAAACGTTACTCACAAAGCACTGGAGCTTGAAAAAAGTGGATCCGTTATGGCCGAACCCGGTCGTGACCCGGGTCTATTCGGACTATACCGATACCAGTACTGGCAAGTCAGCCGTTTTTCTACAGGATTTTTATAGAGGGATAGACTTTAAGGCCGACATTGACTGGAAAGGTCACATCCCCGGCTATGTAAATTTCTTCATCCGCAGCCATTCCTCATCTGAAGTAAAGGAGGTGGAAAGTTATTGTGCTGACTTCGATGAGGGGAATTACTATGTAAATACTGACGAGTGCGAGCCTGGTATACTGGGGGTTTCCGCCGTATCCTCTGACGGTACCAGGTCATCTGTGGTCGATGCGAATGCCGCGATCGTCAGACTGGATGATCTGCCTGTCAACTCGTCACTGTATCAGAGAGCTTTGTTGAGGTTCAACGAAACAAATGGGGAGTATTCGTTCCCCGCCTCCCTTAACCTACCAACCTTTGTAACCCCGTCGATAAACGAAATTCCGGTTATTTCCGGTGCACCGGCCCAGATCACGGGGGGTGAGACTGAGGGAAGCGTCGTTTTGGGACCAAAGGGGCTTCTTGTGGTTACCATCCCGGAACAATCGGGCCTGAGTGCTGAGGAAATGGCGGATCTTGTTGCTCTGGAAAAGGCAGGTACCCTGGCCTACAAAGGGCTTAAGAAATTGCAGGGCAAGAAAAGCCCCAGTCAGGTCGGCATGATTCTCTTTGATTTTTCCCAAAGCATGCTGAATAAGTATTACTACGACTTTACCACGGGAAGCTGGGTGCAAGATTATGGGTTCTTCAATTCAATAACAGATATTATAGCTTATTACAATCAGTCTATTGTGCCTTTTAAGGATAAGAAAACGAAAAAAATGTTCGAGAAGTATGGGGCCAGCCTGGACTTGACTGCCTCTCTGACGGCGAAGTTGAACAGTATCAATGAGAGCAAATTGCAGGACGGTACCCTGGCTCCCGTCGGCGGCAAGCTGGTTTTAGAGATCCCACGGGCGGAGATTGCTGGCGGGGTTAGCGCGGGTTATGGTGCCGCTTCGGGCCATCTCTACGTGGCTCTGACGGATGACACGGGGATTGTTTGGAATTTACCGTCCGGCCCGACTCATTATTGTCTTGACCTTGTCGGCGGAGCAAAGGTTTCCCTGGGCTGGGGACTATTCACCAAAGAGTGGCCGTTTATCCAATACCAATGGGGTTCGCCCATTAAGGTTGGGAATAATCTGCAGATGGCGATGGTTCAGGGCTTGTCGGAAAGCATTGAGCTTACCCCCGCCGGGCGGGATTACCTGGAGCGCCAGTCCGGCTGGCTGCCCGCACTTAGCGAGGACATTAGTGCAGGATTCGGCAGTGTTTCCACAGACTTATACGGCAGGGTTGCCGCTATGCAGTGGTTGTTGCCCCAGGAGGATGAGATTAAAACTGTAACAGATGATGTTTACAATAGCTCTGTTGCTGATGCCGTATACGGCGGGGCTGTCGTGACACCCTTAAAGTACAGTATCTTTCCGCAGTCCGCTCAGGACTTAATCAGCACCGGAAACGGCGCTTTCATGGTACTGCTTCTGGATAACCCGGATCGGGACGTGATGAACCGGACCCAAGTCAATTACTCTATCTATGACGGTTCCCGTTGGTCGGTGCCCCAGCCAATTGCGCCGGCTGACAGCAGCGGAGATTTCAACCCGGTGGTGGGCCAAGTTGCACCGGATACCCTGTCGGCTGCTTGGATAAATCTAAAGCCTGGCGTCACCGAAAGCGCCAGCCCCGGCGAATTGATGTCCAGTACCGAGATTGCGGTAAGCAATTACCACACCGCCACCGGGCAGTGGGGAACTGTGCAAAAGTTTGTTTACGGCACTAACGGAGTAAATCTAATGCCTACCATAGCAGGGGGTAATAACAATGGGCTTCTGGTCTGGGTGGCCGGTCAGCAGACGTCCGGGGCTGTGCCGTCGGGCGAACAAAGCATTGTTTTTTCTCGCTATGATGGTTCCGCCTGGAGCGCACCTGAAGCGGTCTACACCGGTTTAAGCGGGGTGGTTAGCTCGTCTTTGGCCTACAACACCGACGGCACCGGAATCTATGCTTTTTGTATGAAAAGTAAGCTGCCTGGGTTAGCCGATCAGATCTATATCATGAAATATGACGGCACAAGTTGGGGCAGCCCAATTGAGGTGAGAAACAACGCCGAGGTAAATGCCAATCCTCAGGTGATCTATGTGGACGGCAGGCCGCTGCTCGTGTGGTGGTCGGACGGACGGATAGTCTATTGTGATGATCTGGAATCCATGACCATTCGAGTAGCCGAGGATAGCGGGACCATAAGCCAGGACTTCACCCTTGACTATAACGACAGCCTGCGCGTGGTTAAAATTGTAGGCACCGGCAGTTCTGCTAACGGGCGGGATCTCTACACTGTGCCTTACGATGCCGCCAGCGGTCTCTGGGGCAGTGCGGCCAAGCAGGTCGCCGCCGGCGCTTTGTTACGGTCGCCCAGGGCGGCTTTTGCCGGGGACAGTAAGCTGGTCGCCGTTTATAACAAAGATAACCTGGTCCCGGCGACTTCGGACAGCGGCCAGGTTTATCGGGCGGTGGGCGACACCGACCTTTACGCAGTAAACCTGCCGGTAGTTCACAAATTGTCTCTCCCGGCCGACGGCCTGAGCGTTCAGCAGGGGAATGTCATGGCCGGCGGTTTGGCAACCGTATGCGCTCAGGTTTATAATACCGGATCATTCACCGAAAAAAATATAGAGATTGGTTTCTATGACGGGGACCCCGAAAACGGAGGCACGGCAATCGGCTTAACCACCATCCCCGGTCCCCTGGCGCCCGGAACGGGTTCCGCGGCCAAGATCGACTGGCTGGTGCCGTGGGGTCATGTAACCCACCAGGTCTATGTCGTTGCGGATCCGCTGCATAAGATATCCATCGTCGATAGGAGCAGTGCTGAGGCATCTCTGCCGGTGGTGCAGCCGGATTTTGCCTTAGAGCTTCAAGCTGATCAGTTGGCACTAGGTAATTATGCCGTCATCGCTCAGGTAACCAATACCGGCGGCATTGACATCACCGAAGCCACTTTGACTTTAAGCGGCTTAAACCACACCACCGGCAGCCTGGACGTTATGACTGCGGAGCCGCTGGACCTGAGCATTGGGGAGTCGGCCCAAATTTCATTTTTATGGGAAACAACAGCCGACTATGTTTACCAGGACGAAGCCCTGATTATTGGAGAAATTGATCCGCCTGAGGGGATTATGTTTTACTCGGAAGACAGCATTCAAGACGTGCTTGCCATCCAGGTAAAGCCTTTGATTGTCACTGGTTTCCCGCCGATGGACCATGTCGCTGTCGACAGCCCCCTCAGGGTTGAGTTCAACGATCTGATCAGTCCGGGAGCAGGGGCGCTTGTTCTGGCGGAAAGCTGCGGTACCCCGGTTGCCATAACGACGAGTATGAACAGCAACGTCTTGACCATCACTCCCCAGGTGTCT
>CAZKWP010000092.1:608-9424 GCA_964556555.1 uncultured Syntrophomonadaceae bacterium | reverse complement strand
ATTTTAGCTGTTATATCGGCTAACAATTGTTTATCAAGATAAAAAAAGAACCATGGATTTCCTCACAGTTCTCTATCTATAATTTAGTCTCGGCAGTCAGACTTGAACGGAGCTGTTCTTTCCCGCTTTCCGCAAATATTTCTGCGCGTTTTTCCCTGATTACTATTAACTTCTGGAAACCTTTAACAATTTACGTCTGTGAATTTTCAAAGCAATTCCAGTATTAATAAATAAAATCCCGGCGTAAATGCCACATAACTTTTAATTCGACAATAAAGTATAATTTCCTTCATTAGTCTGAATAAAGTCGGAGCATAGCTTTTTACTCTATGCCCTAGGAGGTGCAATCCTAGCTCACTTACCGACTCTGACGATTCCATAATTAACTACCATGGTCTAAAAGACATAAAAGCATAGCAATGAATTAAACTTCAACTAAGCTTTTGGGGGCGAATTTTTTCAATTACCCCTTTGAAGCCAATACCCAACATAATGTATATGGGGAAGGAATAAACATACTTCCAGGTTAAGGGCTGATACATTTGAGCCCACTTAAAGAACGGTTCTACCACAAAGGCACCTAAAGCACTAAATAGGATTAAAGCCGCGATGAACCGTTTCCACTGGGGAAACCATTGATAAATCAACATGTAGGCTATGGGAATTGAAGCTAAATCCAGTTCCACAAACCGAGGTATAATAGGGACCAATTTTTTGGGATAAACCCATAGGGTGAGTTCGCTGCCTAGAACGTCCAGGATGGTCGCGGTTATCGCTAAAAGTAAACCGAAACAGAGGACCTCATATACCCTTTTACGGTCAAGCCACTTCCACAAAGCTACATATGGCAAAACAAGGAAAGCCAGCAGAAACCACCACTGCCAGGTAAATAGCTCCTTATTCAACCAGTGATCAAACCGTAAAGAGGTTAATATACGTTGAGTTTCAATCATCCTTATAACCTGATCTTCCACTTTTATGTCCCACCTCTTTAACTCGGCACTCTGTGATTCCTGCAGCAACAGTCAGCGATGAATAACGACAACGCAAAACTATATCGCCTTCAAACGTCGGGGAAAAGTCTTTATTGGGTTCGGTATAGTATTCTTCTTAAATCAAAAAATAACCGAGATCTTTGTTTGTTGGATAACTCTATATATCTACCAAAAATGGCAAGAGGGTGAACTGTCTAATCTCTTTCTGCCTAAACTGCAGGCAGCCGCTAGAAAGCCTAAAAAAGATTAAGTGTTTTAATAAATAACCGGTTATGAATTCAAGCAACAAAATGGGTAATAATAGTTTCCTCCGGCGTTGTTCCAGAATAATCTATAAGCAGGAGGTGAACTATAATGCCCTGGGATGCAACTTTACAATACCTGATAAATCAACCGGTAGGCGTATCGCTGGCGGACGGCACCAGAGTTTCTGGGATTCTCTGCAGCATTACCCATAAAGAAATCTACCTGATGGAGTATTTGTACCATACTCAGTTTGCCTTAAAACACTACCCACTCAGCCAAATCCAAAATGTTCTCCCCTTCCCGTCCTGCGACAATACGGGACCCCTTTATTAATCGAAACACGCAGTTTGCGCGAAAAAGGAGTGCAAAATTGACGCACACCCCCAAACGTTAAACCATAGTTCATAAGATTGGGGAATGCGGGACAATTGACACTCCTTTTTAATGCCAGTTTTAAATTGTCAATTATTTGCCATTTTCTTTTATATAGATTCAGCAATTGCCTCAAGCCGGTTTTGGATTTTAACGGCATCAATCCCGCCGGCCATAAATAATTCCTGATTTATAAAAACCAAGGGGAATGCATGACCATGCTGTGTTAAATAATCCACGCGGGGATAAGTCCCATAGGCCTTTAGATCCGTATCAATATACTGAACTTCCACCTTATTTCCGTATTTCGCACTTAAGATTTTAATCAAATCCGCTGTTCTTTCCTCAGTTAATTCAGTTGCTCCGCAACTGTCCGGCAGACCGCCTCAAACAATGCTGATCGGAGAACCGTCATATACTTCAATCAGAATTTTATTTGCGGGCATTCCTTTCCCGCCCCCTTCCAAACCGAATTAATTGCTTGATTATAACATGCTGTCGACGCAAAATATATATCAATAAATACGGTTCTTTAATATGGTTCTTTAGTGTCTTGCAAATTATAGATTCAGGTAAAAGACGAGGGTACCTGATTGTGCTATAATAATCAATAAATAGATAATAAATTGACGGTCAAAGCAATCCTGGTGAAAATTAGGAGAGCGGGGATGAGACACCTAAGTTTTTGGGTGTCAAATAAGGTGTTTCATCCATGAGAAGTCGGCTTACTGGGGTGGGTAGCCTTTTAAAGGGCTACCCACCTTTTTGTTCTATTATCTTAATTGTAATTCAGACTTTCTTATTTATTCAGAAAGGAGGCAGCAAACGTGAACGACTCAGCTGACCAGGTCACAAAAGACCTGCTTAGATCCGTTATCTGTGCAGTCATTGCCTTTTCCATCGCTGTAGGCGTTAATTACTTCGTTTGGTAATTGTGCCCTTATATTGCGAACGCTTGATGACTATAATAATTATAATAAACCTCTTCTAATTCCTCTCCCGCTTTAAAGTTAGGAAAAGCTTCCTTTTACCGAAAGGCAGGACTTATGAAAGAAAGAACCGACTATTTTTATAAATCCATTGCTAAACAATCAAAAAACTTTTTGGATAACAAAATGGCCAGCAGCATTTTACTGCTGTTAGGGGTTGCAGTAGCTTTTATCTGGGCAAATTCAATTCATGCCAGCAGCTATTTCCTTCTATGGGATACCCCTATTGTTTTAAGTATCGGAAATTTCGTGATTTCCAATAGTTTAGGGCACTGGGTCAACGATGGTCTTATGGTAATTTTCTTTTTTTTAATTGGTCTTGAAATCAAACGGGAACTTTTGGTGGGAGAGCTTTCAAGCATTCAAAAAGCAGTTCTGCCGGCCATGGCTGCTTTAGGTGGAATGATTGTGCCGGCTGCCATTTACCTCGCAATCAATCAGGGGGGGCCGGGCATTGTCGGATGGGGAATTCCGATGGCAACCGATATTGCCTTTGCTTTAGCCTGTTTAACTGCCCTTGGTTCAGCCGTTCCGCCGGCATTAAAAGTACTGTTGCTTGCTCTAGCCATCTTTGATGATATGGGGGCTGTACTGGTTATCGCCGTTTTCTATACGGATCATATAAACCTAATCAGCCTAGGTTTCGGAATAGTGATCATAACCGCATCATTATTTTTAAATATAAAGGGAGTGCGAAAAACGTATCCCTATACGTTACTGGGCATTGCGCTCTGGTTTGCGTTCTTTCTATCCGGGATACATGCTACAATTGCCGGTGTATTGCTCGCACTAACCATTCCAGCTCGCTCACGCTATGATCAAATGCAGTTTAAGACTGAGACTGAAGACATCATTCGAAATTTCCCAGAAAAAGATTTCCATCTGATGGTTACCGATGAAAAGCAAAGGGAAATGATGCATCAGCTCAAAAAAAGTGTGGATAATCTTAATTCTCCGCTGCAAAAGCTGGAAGACAGACTCTATCCATTTGTTAACTACATTGTACTTCCCATTTTTGCATTGGCAAATGCCGGAGTTAATATTACTCAGGGAAGTACGCTCCATAGTCCCCTGGACCCGATTCTAATCGGCATAATCGCCGGTCTATTTATAGGCAAACCGCTGGGAATCACTTTTTTCTCCTGGCTGGCAGTAAAGCTTCGTTTGGCTCAACTACCGGATGGGATTAGGTGGAGTCAAATCTGGGCTCTATCCTGTCTGGGCGGTATTGGATTCACAATGTCTTTGTTCATTACGAACCTGGCCTTTACCGATCCTCTTTTTATATACGAGGCTAAACTCGCTATACTGATTGCCTCAATTTTAGCTGCGATTTTAGGTATCGCTCTCTTTCTTTTCATTCATTCCAGAAAGGCCGGCGCTGCCAACGACAGGTCATAACTCTTGACTCTGGAAAGAAAGCCAAAATAAATAAGACCCTTATTTTGTCTACAAATAAAAACAGCCGCTATTAAAACAACAGCAGCTATTTTTATTCAATTTTATACCGTTTATTTCATTTGGGGGATAAAGGTAGCGCAGTCCGTTTCCTGCGAGTCTTTAGCGTTCTTGTGTTTGACTTCTATCTTTTCGGCACAGCAATGGTCTCCCTGCATGTAGTAATGACAGGTATTGACCTCGCATTTAATCCCTTCGTTGGGATAATCCATTCTTTTAGGTTTCATCTTTAAGCCTCCTCCAGCAATATATTTTTACGGTTATATTATCTGAAGCAGGCCAGTCTTTTATGTAAGGCAAGTTTAGGTTGTCTGCCTTAAACGTACTCGCTGAGGTTTTAAATTTAGCGTTAAATTCTGCTAAGGCCGCATGTTTGATCCAAAACTATCATTGATCCAATTACGTATAAAATAAACTGACTCGGCTTGATATTACCGAGTCGTTCGATTCTGCATAACATAACTGCTTTTCTTAACTCGGCTCAATCAGTTGTTGTGCTAATTCCAGGATCTCATCCTGCTCTTCTTCCGGCAGTCCGGAAAGATAGTCTTTTAAATCTAACTTTAATGACGTTTCGGCTTCAGTTAAATCCACGGCTTGAATTTCAGATTGACACGGGTGTCGTTTAAGCAGCGCGGCTAGCTCCACCTTATCCAGCATTCCGAAAACAGTCCGAATTTCTTCGGCGCTCAGCCGCGCCTCAAGGAGTACCTCTTCTAGGTCGTCAAACGACTTCACCTTTTCTTTGATCAGCTGCATTTTATCTGCGGTATGGCGGCAGATCAGCAGTTCCTTGATCAGTTCCCGAAAATCCGCGTCCGCCATTTTTCGTCCGGCTAAAAACTCGATCTTCGGGGTTAAGTCAGGATTAACCGAAACTGCGATGGTTTTCCCCAAGGTATCGGTTTTAACCGCCTGGATAATGTTTAAAGTAATTTTAGGCAAACTGTTTTCCAGGTATTTCCGGAGCGCGGCGCTCGTCAGCTTCAACTCCTGAAACAAGGCTTCCATTGCCTGGCTAAGCTTAAATGCGATCAAGGTAACGTCATCTTGCGCCAACAGGTTACGCAAGGACTGCACCTCGCCGGCTTGGAGATCCAGTTTTACCACCGGCCGCTCAGTCAGAACACACCCAAGTGCTGCCGTCAATACGATTTCAAATATATTTATCAGCAAATCCGAATAGCCGGCATCAAATCCATAGAGCAGACAGTGGAGATCGAAAGGCTTAAAATTGCTGCAAAACTCATTTTCTAAGTAAAGTTTTTCCAAATATTTCTGGATAAACTCAACCCCGGTCAAATCGGTTACCGGATAAAAGAGCTGATAATCAATCACAGCGGGAATTTCTGTTGCGGCAAAATCAGCATCATATAACCGAAAAAACTGACCGAGGCCTCTAGGGTCAAGTGTGGCGTTATAGGTGTAGTTTAAGGTAATTATTTTATTAGCCATGGTCATTTCATAAAAATGCCGGGCAGTATGTTTTTTATGGTTGATTCGGGCGCTTCCTTTTTGGTACAGTTCCAAGAGCGGCGTCTTTTTAAGTTCCGCTGCTGCCCGTTCTGGGTCGGGCAAGGATTTCAAAAACAGTCCTAGGGTGTAATTGATCGATTGCAAGAGGCTTTCGGCGCATTCAACTCTTAGAGAACTGCTTTTGCCCCGGATGAAGCGGGTACATTGCTCAGCTAATATATCAAGCAATTGTCGTTGTATGTTTTCTAAGTCCGAGTCGCTGAGCAGCCCTTTAGCGTACGCTGCTTGCAGCAGGGAAGTTAAATAAAATTCACCGCTTAATTCATCTGGTTTGATAAAGGATGTTGATTTAATCTGAATCTGCTGCATCAACTTCCTCCTCTGCCGGCCGCCTAAACTCCCCCAAGTCTTTTGGGGCACAGCCGAACCTGACCTGATGGGCCAAATTGGCCAGTTCCCGCTCCAGTATTTCAAAAGAACCCTGGGCTAAGACGTTAAAATGTTTATGCATAAAAGCAATCAAGGTGTCATCGCTGATTAAATCTAAGGTCTCATTTTTGTAATAATAAAAGATTTCAAGCAAGTCATGCAAGGTCTCCGCATAGTTGTGCCGAGTAACATAAGGCGAGTCGCAAAACTGACGGATCAATTTGGTAATTACCCCTCCGCCAAATTCGATGCGCCCGTTGCTTTTTAAAGCCAGAGCCCGCGTTTCCACTAGTTCAAGCGCCTCTCGATGCGACAGGTTTAAGCCGAACTGAACGGTAAAAACGTTGCAGTTTTCTATTTCGGCTACCGCTTGATTTTGGATTAAACTGGCGGAAAAATTCGCGACTGCTAAAACCATCCTTAGAACCCTCCTGAGTATTTTTTCGGAATATCATACGTTTGACCATTGACATATTGCTTTAGGTATGGTATATTAATTATTTATTATAACTAAATACAACATCGGTAAAAGAATTATACCATTTTTAAAAAGTAAAACAAGAGCCAACCAAATAATATTTATAATTATTTTCGCTCTTGTTTTTATTCTGAACAGATTTTGTCAGCTATACCAATCTGTTTAATTGATTAACAAAACCTTAACTTTATTTGATTATGCTATGCTGGATTCTTCCGGCGCCTGTGACTATCCCAATCAGCCGCTTATTTGGCCGCGCCGCCTTTCCCATAGGTCCAGCCAAAATCCTGATGGTAAATCATCAGGCGGCTCATTCCTCCATCAATGGTGATGTTTTCCCCGGTAATCAAGCCGCCATCCGTTTGCCGATACCGCCTCCGCCGCCAGTAATAACCGCTGTTTTATCAGTGAATTTGAAATTCATTTCTGGTTCCCCCCATTTATAAAAGAAAACATCCCGAGTCGAATTAATTCTGGTCGGGTTTTTCTTTAAATAGTTACAATTCCTTTTCCCTGAGTATATTCTCCTTGGATTATTTAGAAAAATACCTTCCTTTTAAATTACCGGCCCTTCAATTTAGCCTCAACAGAATTACCAAGTAGTTTATAGACCGCAGCAGCCACCGGCACCCCGAGCAACATTCCGACGATGCCCATCAACCCGCCGCCGACCGTTATGGCAGCTATCACCCATATCCCCGGCAGGCCAATACTTTCCCCCACCACCTTGGGATAAATCAAATTTCCTTCCAACTGCTGCAAAACGATAATAAAAACGATGAACAATAAAGCCTGCAGCGGATCAACTACGACAATCAAAAAGAATCCGACCGCTGCACCTAAGTAGGCTCCAACCATAGGGATTAAGGCAGTCAACCCAATCACCGGGCCGATGGTGATGGCATACGGGAATTTTAAAAGCAGCATTCCGATCGTACACAGCAAGCCTAAGATAACCGCTTCTTTACACTGACCGACAATATAATTGGTAAAAGTCTCATTCGTAATCCTGAGGTCGGCATACAATTTTTGCAGGCGGTCGGCCTTAAGATAGGCCTTAAAGAAGTTATCAAAATTCCTTTTAAGCTCTTCTTTGCTAAACAGGGCATACACCCCAAAAACCAGGCCAATGGTTATTGTGACCAACCCGTTAAATATAGAGTAGATGAAGCTGAACGTTCCAAATGCCCAGCCCTGCAGGACCCCCGCGCTTCTTTTTAGTACGGCTTCTCCATCCATATTCAGCTTCGCCAACTGCTGTTGTAAGCCAGGTAACTGGTCCGCATGCTGCCTGGCCCACTCCATCCCCTGGTTATAAGCTGCCGGAAAGCTAGTCGCCAACAGACTGAGCGTGGCATATAATTGTGGAAGAATAATCCGCAGGAAAAAGACCAGAATCAGAACGATCGTCAAAATCGCGAGCAGGATACATACGCCCCGCCGGGTTTGTCGCAGCCAATGATGCTTGCTCTTAGGGAAATACATTTTTTCATATCCCGCTACCAGGATATTTAAAGCGTAAGCGATGGCAGCCCCGAGTATCAGCGGATAGACAATTCCGTATAAAATTTTCAGGAGCGTCAGCAGTTCACCAAAATAGAGCACCACCAAGAGGACTAGACCCGCCAGCAGAATGGTTTTCACCGTTAATCCAGGGACGGGATTATGGTTATTATCAAGCATTTTCCGCTACGCTCCTTTTCATTTGTCCCCTGAGGGGACAAAAAATTATTGCCAAGAAACCCAAAAATTTTACAAATATAGCAAAAACTTAGTTCACACTGGTTTTTGCTTTTCTTATATAAACTTTTACACTATGTGGCTATATGCAGCCGGTTGTAGTTGTACACCAGGTTCTTTAACGCTTACGTTGCCATTCGGTCACCAGCAAAAAAGCCGCATCAAGTAAGGGTCCGGTTTAAAAACAAACAGAGACCGGCCTTTTTGGCCTTTTTCTACGCTAGCCGCTTGCCTCCCCTTCTGCGTCTGCGGTGCGCTCGCTGCTCGCGGCCAACACTATACCCGACAAGATAAAACCGCCGCCGATAATTTGATACAATCCCAATGCCTCTTTAAAGATCAGATAAGCCAACAGACTCGCGCCTACGGATTCCCCCAGCACGGATACGGAGGCCACCGGCGCCTTAACCTGCTTTAGCACCCAATTGAGCAGCAGGTGCCCGCCAATCCCGGGCAGCAGAGCGTTGAGAAGGAAAATCAGCCAATCAAGCTTCGGATAGCCCCCGAGCGGTATGCCGTTTGCAGCGTTGTAAATTAAGAGTACCAAGGCAGCGGCACTCGACACCAGGACCGTATAGGTCATGATGTTGACCCGGGTCAGCACCTCTTTGCCCACGATCAGATAGACGGCAA
>CAZKWP010000092.1:0-598 GCA_964556555.1 uncultured Syntrophomonadaceae bacterium | reverse complement strand
AGCCGCTGGCTAAGGCTAGCAGATCACCGTAAATTTTTCCCTGCCGCAAATCCCCGCCACCGATGATCAGGCTGCCGGCTAAGGCAATCACAATCCCCGCCACCAACTGGGAATTCAGCTTTTCTTTCAAAAACAGCAGAGAAAACATTACCACAAAAATAACCTGCAGGTTGGTGAACAAGACCGAGCTGGAAATACTGGTGTGATACAGGGATTGCATCCAGAAGGCCAGATGCAAAGCTAAAAAAAACCCGCCCCCGGCCACGCGGAGAAAGTCCGGACGGGAGAGGTTCCTAAAGCCGCGGTAAACTGGGCTGGCCTGCACCAGACCAATGATTAAGGCAATTAAGCCGAGGCGGTAAAAAGCCGTAACCGCGGCCGGGGCGGTGCAAAACCGAAGCATTATGGAGGAAGTCGCCAGGCAGATTACCACGATCAATAAAGCCAGCAGGATGACCGGCTTTTTCATTCTCATGCGCCCATCCCCAAGTAGGATTGGATGACTCGTTCGTCATTGCGGATAAATTCGGGTATCCCTTCGGCAATTTTGCGGCCGTAATCCAGAACTGCAATTTGTTCACAGATGTTCATTACCACA
>CAZKWP010000091.1:6751-9496 GCA_964556555.1 uncultured Syntrophomonadaceae bacterium | reverse complement strand
CCTGGCCATACTCCGAAAAAAGTTTTTCGTAGATGTGCATCAAGATTCCCTGACCAACCGCTGCGGCAGCCTGTTTCTCCGGTATCTTGCTGGGTCGCCGCTTAAACCCTAAGCGGCCCAAACCCGCCCCGACAGCGCCGGAGGATACCAAGATCATCTCCCGGCCTTCGTTTTGAATATCCGCTACCTCTCGCACCAAGCCTTCCAGCCGGGAGAGATTTAATTTTCCCGTGGGATAAGTCAACGAGCTGGTCCCGATTTTAACCACGATTCTTTTAGCCTTGCTGATCGCCAAACGGTACTGTTCCCTATTCACTCTCTTCTCACACCTAACCTGCAATCAATATTCCATCCAGTTTACTGGAGCGCTAATTATTCGGCTAATCTGCCCAATCAAACTCTAAATCCAGAATCCGGACGGTATCGCCTACTTTAACCCCGGCCTCACGCAACCCATTATCCAGCTTAATCTTGCGCATCAGGTATTGGAATCGCCGCACTGCTGAGTCATTGTTAAAATCGGTCATAGAGCATAAGCGTTCCAGGTTTTTGCCTCTAACTACCCAGACTCCTTCTTCCCGATCTATCGTAAATCCGTCTCCTTCGGAAAGCCGGGTGACTTTTTCTTCCGGTTTGCTTTCCGGCTGCATAGGCTCGGGACTCTCCAACTGATCCAATAGTTCCGCAGTCCGACCAATTAATGCCGTCAAGCCCTGGGACGTTAAGGCGGAGATGGCAAGGATTTCGTGCTGCGGCCCATATTTTGCTCTCAATCGCTCAAGGTTCTCCGCAGCTTCCGGTAAATCGATTTTATTGGCTACTAAAAGCTGCGGCCTCGCAGCCAATTTTGGACTGTAGAGGGCTAGTTCTTTCTGGATCACTTCCACATCGTCCAAAGGATCCCGCCCCTCGGTCCCGGCAATGTCAACCAGATGCAGCAGCAACCGGGTTCTTTCCACATGCCGCAGAAACTGATGTCCCAGACCGGCCCCCGTGTGGGCGCCCTCAATTAGTCCCGGTATATCCGCCACCACGAAGCTGCGGCCCGCTTCTAAACGCACGACTCCCAGATTGGGTTCCAAAGTAGTAAAAGGATAATCGGCAATTTTCGGTCTGGCCGCTGAAATCTGGGAAATCAGAGTAGACTTGCCGGCATTGGGGAAACCAATCAGCCCGACATCCGCTAAAACTTTTAACTCCAGACGCAGCCAGCGTTCTTCCCCGGGTTCCCCTTTTTCCGCAAAGTCGGGCAAACGCTGAACCGAGCTGGTAAAACGGGCATTACCCCGGCCGCCGCGTCCTGCCTTAGCGACCACTACTTCCTGACCGGATTCGGTCAGATCCGCCAGGAGTTCTCCCGAATCCGCATCCCGGATTATCGTTCCCAAAGGCACCTTCAGTTTTAAATTTTCACCGCGGCTGCCATGCATGTTCTTGCCCTGCCCGTGCTGGCCCCGCTCTCCCCGGTAGTGGCGCTGGTAACGAAAATCAATCAAAGTCCTAAGACCCGGGTCCGCGACTAAGATTATACTCCCGCCATTTCCGCCGTCTCCCCCACTGGGTCCGCCCTCCGGCACATACTTCTCCCGACGGAAGGCCACTACCCCATTGCCGCCATCGCCGGCCTTCACCATTATTTTAGCGGTATCATAAAACATAAGCTGGATGCCTCACCTTATCCTTAGAAAAAATTATTTATTTAAATTATTTACTATTTACCTCTGGTTAAACCCGGTTGGGTTAACCTGGTAAAAGTATTTGCTGGTGAATTTTCAATTAACCGGGTTATTCGAACACACCGGCAGATACAGGGTCAGGAGGATTCGATCCCTTTGATCCTGCAGATCAATTTTACGGAGATTTTTTTGCGCGGCTTCCATTGCCGGGTGGGCCAGCAAACTCATTTTATCGAATCCCTTGGGGTCCTGCGGCCAGGAAAAACGGATTACATAAGCGCCCTCTTCAACATTGACCTCCACCTGAATCTGCTGCCGGTCGAGGGGACAACTGCCCAGCTGCTTACAGATCAATTCATAAATGTCTCCGATTATTTTGGCGACGATCTCTGAAGGGTTTTCACAAACTTTTCCCAGGTTCTCCCCCAAGGATAGCTTAACCGTAGTTTGGTCATCTCTAGCTTGTTTATCCTTCAACATCAATACCGCGGCCAATTCCGGCCATGGCAGCTGTAAAACCCGGCCGGTTTCGATCATTTCTTGACTGATTACCTTAAGGTACTTTACGGCCTTATCCGTTTTCCCCAATTGCAGATAACCCTGCAGAACCTGCAGGTGATTAACAAAATCGTGCCGCTGGGTCTTCAAAAGGTAGATAATTTCCTCAATCGGAATACACTGGTCCCCTTCTGCGTAATTACCCATCTTCGCTGCCCCCTCCCCGTCAAAATACAACGAACCCCCCTGGTGGCTCCAGGGGGGAGATTTTAGTACATCTCAAACCATTACATTACCTGTGTCCCGATAATCACATCATCGTAAACACTGACTTTCTTCTTGTCCCGCGTCTTCTGCTCAAACCGGACTATTCCATCCGTCAGAGCGTAAAGGGTGTCATCTTTGCCAATGGCTACATTTTTACCCGGATGAATCTTGGTGCCGCGCTGCCGGATAATAATGTTACCAGCAGTCACGAATTGACCATCCGAACGTTTAACGCCCAACCGTTTGGCATTGCTGTCACGGCCGTTCCGGGAACTGCCCACCCCTTTTTTATGCGCAAACAACT
>CAZKWP010000091.1:0-6741 GCA_964556555.1 uncultured Syntrophomonadaceae bacterium | reverse complement strand
AATCGTTGCCTCTGTTGCCTCGGAATCTTCGTCCGCAAACAACTGCAAATCAAAACTTTGCAGGATCATCTGTTACACCTCCTTAAATAACCGTCCAGCTTAAGTCTCGACTATTTGCCGAACCAAGCGCAGATTTTTCGGATAGCTTTGGGCGATCTTTTCCATTCCCAAAGTCATTGTCTGCAAAATAACTTCCGCTCGTCCTTTTTCGGCTAAGGTAAGGTCCTTGGATAAAGAACAACCTAAGTAACCGGCTTTAACCTCTAGCTTTGGCGGATGCTGCAAATAATGGGTAAGTCCCAAAACCGCAGTCTGGGCTATTGCTGAGATACCTGAACAAACAATATCCTGACCATGCTCCGCGTAGTTAGAATGCCCTTTTACTTCAAAAGCCACAATCTCCCCGGTACTGGTTGTCTGTATCTTAACCTTTACCATAAAGGTGCTTAACCCTCAATCTTCTCAATCCGTAGTTTAGTAAAAGATTGCCGATGCCCCTGTTTTCGCCGGTAATTCTTCTTAGACTTATACTTGAAGACGATAATCTTTTTGCCTCGTCCATGTTCCAGCACTTGCGCCAAAACCTTTACGCCGGCGACCCAGGGAGCTCCAACAGTCAACTGATCGTCCTTCTTCAGAGCTAAAACCTGGTCTAATTCAACGGTTTCTCCTTCGGCAGCAGCCAGTTTCTCGACCTTCAGAACACTACCTTCCTCAACCCGATACTGTTTGCCCCCGGTTTCAATAATTGCGTACAACATATACACCTCCCCGCCCTAGACTCGCCGGTATGCAGGTAAGCTTTCGCTGTTTAAAAACCCGTACCGTGCGGTTTGGGTAGGACACAACCTACCAGATTCAAATTTTAGCATAATAGATATGCCCTGTCAACTTAAGCTTTCCTCCAGCAGGCGTCCGCGGGCTTTATTCCGGAAAACTCGCTGGATTTCTATCCGAATCGCTTCACCTACCCCGGTTCTATCCTCTTCAGTGTCCATTACGTTGCCGTTAAATTTGAGCCTCTTCCAACAGGCGTCCGCGGGCATAAGTCCGGAAAACCCGCTGGATTTCTACCCGAACGACTTCACCCACGGCTGCGCCCGCGCCTTCAATGTCCAACACATAACCGTTCAAGCGGGCTATGCCATCGTAACCGTTAACAATATGCGGCTCTTCGATCCGTACGTTTAAAACCTGTCCCACCTTCACCGGCATCGCCAGGTCTTCGATTTCCTCCTGACCGTAAAGACTTTTAATCTGCACGTGTTCCAGATGCAGATCATCCCGGCCTTTGATAATAAACTGTTTTTCCGCTTGTTCCTCCAATTGGCGCAGATGACTGCCGCCGACGCCAATCAACATGGAAGCCACGCTGGGATGCGCTTCCAGTAAAAAGGCTGGGGCATCGCTTTTAACTGCCAAAGACATTAACTGCTTTTGGGCCCGGATGCTGATCGTCTCTTCGGAGAGCACTTTCCCTTTCCCTTCACAATAGGGACACGCTCTTTGCAGTAAGCTGTCGAGGCCTTGCTGCACCTTTTTGCGGGTCATTTCCACTAGGCCTAGTTGGGTCAGGCCCAGGATTTTGGCCCGGGTTCGATCTTTTTTCAGTTCCTCTTCCAAAAGCGACAGCACCTTAGATTGGTCCTGGACACTTTCCATATCAATAAAATCAATAATAATAATGCCGCCAATATTGCGCAGCCGCAGCTGCCGCGCGATTTCAATGGCTGCCTCCAGGTTGGTCTTAAGCACCGTATCCGCTAAATTAATGCTGCCCACATATTTACCGGTATTCACATCAATCGCGGTTAAAGCTTCCATTTGGTCAATTACCAAATAGCCGCCGGATTTCAGCCAAACCTTGCGCTTTAAAGCCTTTTCGATCTCAAACTCTACTCCAAACTGCTCAAAAAGATCTACCGGCTCATAACTAAGTCTTTGTTTTAGGCTGGTTTGGCCTTTTTCTAATTCCAACATATCCAAAATTTTGTCATAGACCCAGCGGGAGTTGACAATCATCCGGTCTACCTCTTCCGTAAACAGGTCCCGAATAATGCGCTGCACTAGTTCCAAATCGCGGTGAATCAAGTTCGGGGCTCCAGTGTACCGACTGCGAAATAGAATCTTTTTCCATAACCGGGTTAATCCTTTGGCTTCATGTCGAAGCGGTTCCTCATCCACCCCCTCGGCAACGGTGCGGATGATCAGACCCATGCCCGCTGTCTTAACGGCCTCGGCCAAGTTACGAAGTCTTTCTCGCTCCAGTTCCTGTTCGATGCGCCGGGATATGCCAATATAATCTACGGTAGGCATTAAGACCAGGTGGCGTCCCGGCAGGGTGATGTGCATCGTCACTCTGGCCCCTTTGGTACCGATAGGCTCTTTAACTACCTGCACCAATATTTCCTGCCCCTCTTTTACCAGGGCATCAATCGGGTTATGGGTCTGCTGATTGCTGTGCTGTCCAGGCTCCCAGCCCTCGCCAACCTCTTTTAGATTTCGCGAACCAACAACATCTTCCACATACAAAAAAGCGTTCTTCTCCAGCCCAATATTTACAAAAGCCGCCTGCATACCCGGCAGTACATTTTCCACGCGTCCCTTATATATGTTTCCCACCAGGCGCTGTTCCGCTCCTCTTTCCAGATAAATCTCGACCAGCTGACGGTTTTCCAATACCGCGACCTGGCTTTCCCCGCCATTCACTTGTACCAGTATCTCTCGATTAATAATATTCACCTCCTGTCCGTTCCAACTGTTTTTGCGGTTTTAGATAATATTTTGTCCGATTATCTTTTCTCCGGTGCCAGCGGTTTCTTTCTATATTAATAATGGTACGATTCACTTTATAATTCACTTTAAGTTTTGTCCAAAACTGGGTTCCGGTAGGTTTTAATAATAAGGTACCCAGTTAATCCTTAGTTATCACTTCTAAAGGAGAGAGCCGTCGGCCGGCTCGAGTTACAAAAAGACCGGTGCGCCGAATCCGCATACTTTCCCGCTCCCAAAGCAGACTCCCGTAACGCTCCAGAGAATCCAGGACTTCACTGGGCCGAACCGCGAGCTGGGAACTAAGCCTGAGCCAGATATCTCCCTGCACCCGGCCCTGATCCCAGGTTAAAGCCAAGCTGCGCAATCCCGCCCGGGCATCAATCTCCCGTGATCCCTTGTCGTTAGAACGAATTATGGGCCAGGATACACAATTAAGCGCCTGCGCTATTGCCTGTTGAAACTCTTCGGACGAATTAATCTCCGATTCGGAACGCAGCCTAGCGGAAACAGTATAACAAGCGGTATCAATAAGCGCCATCAGCCCGGGGGCCTCTAACGGGATTTCCCGAACCTGCTTAATCCTTAAACCGACTGGCATCTGTTCCGCAAAGGCCTGCTGAATTTCCGCAATGCTGAATGGGCTTCCCGGCCGCCCCTCCAGTTCCACATCAAAATATTCCCGTTCTCCTTCCATCCCTACCGGGAGCACTGAGCCAAAAGAAAAACGGTAATGGGGATGAAAGCCCTGCGAAAGCGCTACCGGTAACCCAGCCCGGCGGGCTGCCCGCTCAAACATCCGGTTTAAATCGAGGTGAGAAACGTAAGCCACCGGCCCTTCTTTACTATATTCTATCCGAAACCGGTACATCTTTCGTCTCCTCTCCTAAACCAGTTAAAACCAGATTTACCCCTAGGGAGGCGCACACTCCGCAAACCGAGCAGTCCGACAACCGGCAATCCTCTGTAATCGCTCCAGTAAGCGCCTTTTGGTATTCGTCCTGCAAAAATTTCTGGGATACGCCTGAACTCAAATGATCCCAAGGCAAAACTTGATCCAGGGGTATTTTCCGGTTAGCATAAAAACGCGGATCCAGTCCCGCTTCTAAAAAAGCCTCGTTCCACAACTCCGGTTGAAAATACTCACTCCAACCGTCAAAACGGGCGCCTTTTTCCCAGACCTTTGCCAAGGCCGCGCCGATTCTGCGGTCACCCTTGGCAATTACCGCTTCCCAGAAACTCAGATTCGCGTCATGCCAATTGTACTTAATCCGTTTATCCCGCAGGCGCTGACGCAGATATTCCTGTTTAAATTCCAAATCCGGCTGGGGATGCTGCCCCTCCCACTGAAAAGGAGTATGCGCTTTAGGCACGAAATTGGAAACACTGACCGTTACTTGAATTCTTTTTTTAAATCTTCCCTGCCGGGCCGCCTCAGTGCCAATTTCCGCCACCCGGCGGGCTAAAGCGGCAATCCCGTCCAAATCCTCAATTTCCTCAGTAGGCAACCCAATCATGAAGTAAAGCTTGATAGAAGACCAGCCCGCGTCAAAAGCCGCCTTGGCGGCAGCAAAGAGGTCGTCCGCCGAAACGCCTTTATTTATAACGTCCCGCAACCTTTGGGTACCCGCTTCCGGGGCAAAGGTCAACCCGGTTTTCCGGCCCTTCTGGACCGCATCCGCCAATTCAACAGAAAATGAATCGATACGCAGCGAAGGCAAAGTTACGGCAATCCCCCGCTGCTGATACTTCGCGAGCAGCTGGTTGATCAATTCCCGCACTGGCCCATAATCACCAGTGCTTAAGGAAGTAAGTGATATTTCATTATAACCGGTATTTTGGACCAATTCTTTAGTCTGCTCGATTAAGGTTGTTAATTTGCGCTCCCGGGTAGGCCGGTAAAGCATTCCCGCCTGACAGAAGCGGCAGCCGCGCTGGCAGCCGCGAAAAACCTCCAGCATAATCCGGTCGTGCACTACCTCGATATTCGGCACAATAGGCGCGGTCGGGAAATACGCCTGGTCCAAATCCGCCACCACGCGCCGGACCACTTGCCTGGGGATACCCGCTTCCCGGGGTTCAACTTGGGCGATGGTGCCATCGTCCTGGTACTTTACCTGATAAAAGGCCGGGACATAAACCCCGGGAACCTGGGCCAGGTCCCGCAACAGGGCTATGCGGCTGCAAAATTTGGCTCCGCCCTCCGGCGCAGCCGGATCCCGGTGCCGCTCCACCACCCGCAAAACCTCAAGGAGTACGTTCTCCCCTTCGCCCAGCACAAAGGCATCAACAAAATCCGCCAGCGGTTCCGGATTAAAAGCCCCTGGTCCGCCGGCCAAGACTAAGGGATGTTGTTCGTTTCGCTCCCGGCTCTTTAGGGGAATAGAGCCCATGTCCAACATATTCAGCAGATTGGTATAGCTCATCTCGTACTGCAGGGTAAACCCTACCACCTCAAAATCCACTAAGGCATGCCGGGATTCCAGTGAAAATAAAGGAAGTCTATATTTCCGTAATTCCGCCTCCATATCGGGCCAAGGAGCAAAGGTCCTTTCCATTATAAAGTCTGCTTCCCGATTGACCAGCCCATATAAAATCCTTAATCCCAGGTGGGACATTCCCACCTCGTAAACATCCGGAAAAGCAAAAACCATCCGTAAAGAAACGGAATCCCATGGTTTAACCACCGCGTTCAGTTCGCCCCCGACGTAACGCCCGGGTCTTCTGACTTGAAGCAAAATCCTATTTAAATCCGTAAAGGGAATTATCAAAAAAGTCCCCCCTCCAAAAACTTGAATAAAGTTTACCACAGAATCTACTTATACGCAAAATCTCCCACCTCTGCCGCAACCCAACTAACTAAACAAACCGTTTTTATTCCTAATTATCCCCAAATAAATAAACCGGCAACCTCGGTCTGCGATCCAGAACCGGATTGCCCGTCCCTATATTACCCGTTTCTTAAATTTGCCCAAGAGTTTGAACCCGACACATCATCTAACCTTAAATTCGGTATTACTGGCCTGGCTGGATGAAAATCAAAGGGTCTACTGGCCGGCCCTGCACCCGAATCTCGTAATAGATGCGATCTGGCGTTTTATTGCTGGGAAGCAGCCGGCCGATTTCCTGGCCGAGGGATACTTGGTTTCCCGGTTTTACCTGCACCGAGGAACACCCGGTCGTAATCGAGATAATCCCCTGACCGTGATCAATTTGCACCGAATATCCATACTGCTCATCTCCGGTAACTGCAGCCACCCGACCCGAGTAACCCGCCAGCACTTTTTGCTCTAAATTGCTTTCAATCGTAATTCCCCCGCTGAGATAAGCCGGATCTGAACTTTTTCCCTGGGAATCGAAGCGGCTGACCACTTTTCCGGCCGCGACCGGATAAATAAAACTAGGATATGGCTGCAGGGTTGAAAGATCCGGCGGGCTGGTCAACCCAGCCGAGTCTCCTGCTGTTGGTTCCAAACCAGCCGAACCATTGAATAAATTAAGCCCGGAGTTATTTCCGTCAGTAGTAACTGGTTTCAAGTTATCCCAGAAGTTAGCGCCGCGATATTTCTCCAGCCAAGGGGTTATATCATAATTAGTATTGATCGTATAACTGACCACCCGGCGGACTTGCTCCGCTCCCGGAAAACCATTTTGCTGCGCGACTAATATCACAACCAACAATGCCAAGCAAACTATTAACCGGCTTATCCATCTCCCCTTCAGCGGAATCCTTAAAGGCCTTTTTGTCCTTAATCTGGTTAACGGCGGCAGATTATTGCTTTCATATTTAAGCTCTGATTTTAGACCCATACTAACCCTCCTGCCTGACACTCCCTTTTATTCCAATAATCGCATGTTCCTGATAAAACATATGCGGAAAAGATGAAAATATTACCTAAAAAGAGCATCGTTTAAGGAGCATCGTGATCAAGGTGTCAGATCCTTTTGGCTTGAAATGGTCTTTCTTTA
>CAZKWP010000090.1:0-9581 GCA_964556555.1 uncultured Syntrophomonadaceae bacterium | reverse complement strand
TGGCCGAACGTCCGGCTAAAATCCGGCTGCCTTTGATCAACAGCCCGTCATCAATAATCAGCTCCGCTTTCTTTTCATGCGCCAAAACCAAGGCGCGGTGGCTCTTGCCGGTACCGGCTGGACCTACTAGGGCCAGGACCTCGATCGAATCTAAGATTCCTCCCACCTTCTAATCACCACCGTCGCGTTATGACCGCCGAAACCAAAAGAATTTGAGAGGGCATACCGGATTATACCGGGTCGGCCCTGATTCGGCACGTAATCTAAATCACAATCGGGATCCGCATTCTCGTAATTAATGGTTGGGGGAATCCATTGGTTGGTCGCGGCCAAGCTGGTCGCAATCAATTCCACCGCTCCCGAAGCCCCCAACAAATGACCGGTCATCGATTTGGTCGAACTTACGGCCAATTTAGCGGCATGCTCGCCAAAAACCGCTTTGATGGCTTTGGTCTCCATCTGGTCGTTCAAATCGGTGCTGGTTCCATGCGCATTAATATAGTCGATCTCGGTTAATTGGCAATCGCTGTCCTTTACCGCATCGCTCATGGCTTTGGCCGCGCCCCGGCCTTCAGGGTCCGGCTGCACTACATGGTAAGCGTCACAGTTCGTTGCGTAACCGACTAACTCGGCATAAATACAGGCATTGCGTTTTTGGGCATGTTCCAGGGTTTCTAAAATCAGCACCCCGGACCCTTCCCCCATGACAAAGCCGTCCCGTTCCCGGTCAAAAGGACGCGAAGCTCTGGTCGGCTCCTGGTTACGGGTAGACATGGCCTTAATCGCGCAAAAACCGGCAAAAGCCAATTCTGTGATCGAGGCTTCGGTGCCGCCGGCCAGCATTACGTCCGCTTCACCCCGCTGCAGAATCCGCAGCGATTCGCCAATCGCGTTGGTCGCCGTGGCGCAGGCCGATACAATACAGGAATTGCTGGCCTTTAAGCCAAATTCAATCGCGATTTGGCTGCCCGCCATGTTGCAGATCAACATGGGAATAAAAAAGGGATTAATCCGGTCCGGGCCTCTTTCCGATAATACCCGATGCTGCTGGTCGTACGTTTCAATCCCGCCGATGCCGGTACCGACCCATACCCCAATCCGACTGCGGTCTTCCGCTTCCAGATTCAGACCGGAATCAGCAATGGCCAAGCGAGCCGCCGCTACCCCGAGCTGGGTAAAGCGGTCGGAGCGGCGCGCGGTTTTACGATCTAAAAAATCGGTCGGCTCAAAACCCTTAACCTCTGCCGCAATTTGCGTCGGTAACCGGTGGGCATCAAACCGCGTAACTCGTCCTACTCCACTGTCTCCCCGCTTAGTTGCCTCCCAGAAAGCCTGTCGTCCCAATCCGATTGGCGTAACCAACCCCAATCCGGTTATTACCACCCGGCGTTTCATTATATATATCTCCTATTCTCAGTACCATAGTTAATGCTGCTCCTGATGCAGAGGGACGGTTCTCCTGCTTCCCTCTTGCCTCCAAAAAAGTAACTTCGTTTAGGCTGCTCCTCGATTAAAACTGCTCCTTAAATGCAAATCCAACCTCTATTCAACCTTTTTTTCCAGATAGGCGATTACATCTGAAACTTTGACCATTTTTTCCGCGTCTTCGTCAGGGATGGAGATGTTGAACTCTTCTTCAAAAGCCATGACCATTTCCACTAAATCCATCGAGTCGGCCTTTAAGTCATCCATTAAACGAGTATCGAGCGAAATCTTTTCCAGCTCTACGTCCAGTTGTTCCGAAATAATTTTTTTTACCTTTTCCAGCATGATGATTTTCCTCCCTTTAAATTGTTAATTCGTTCGTCATTGATGAAAGTGCTATATTTTAAAATAAACATAAGCTACATCGCCATACCGCCGTCTACAGCAATTACCTGACCGGTAATATAGCCGGCCATTGGCGAGGCCAAGTAGGTAACCATGGCGGCAATATCCTCCGGCAATCCCAGCCGGCCTAAGGGGATCTGTTGTTTCAAACGATTCTCCGCTTCTTCCGTTAAATGGTCTTTAATATGCGTATCGACCAAACCGGGAGCGACCACGTTCACCGTAATTCCGCGAGAGGCCGCTTCGCGCGCCAAAGACTTGGAGAAACCGATTAATCCCGCTTTTGATGCCGCGTAATTGGTCTGACCCGCATTACCCATCATTCCGGATACGGAACTGATACTGATAATCCGGCCCCCGCGGGCCTTGATCATCGGCCGGATGACCGCCTTGCTGCAGTTAAAAGCCCCTTTCAGGTTTACCGACAGCACCAGGTCCCAGTCGTTTTCCGACATGGTGGCTAACAAGCCGTCCCGGGTAATCCCGGCGTTGTTAACCAAAATATCAATCCGACCGAATCTTCCGACTACCTGTTTAACCATGTCCTCGGTTTGCTGACGGTCCGCCACGTTAGCCATTATGGCCAGGGCCTCCCCGCCTTTCTGGGTAATGGTGTCCACCACTGCTGCCGCGGCTGCCTCCTGACCAAAATCATTTATGACTACTTTTGCTCCAGCGGCCGCCAGATTAAAAGCAATTGCCTGTCCGATGCCCTGAGCGGCGCCGGTAACCAAAGCCACCTTGCCCTCCAGCATATTTTCTGCAAAACCTATCATCAGCTTACTTTTTCACCACCTTTCGCTTCCGCTATCCAGGCCAAAACCTCATTCAGGCTGGCCACATCCTCCACGTTGGCTGATTTGATTTTTCGCGTAATTTTTCGCCCAAAACCAGTGAGCGTATGTCCTGGGCCTACCTCGATCAGGTGGGTAACGCCCATTTTTTCCATTTCTAAGATTTCATCTTCCCAAAGCACCGCCTGACTAAGCTGCTGGGCAATATTGAACTGCAGTTTGGCCACCGATTTGCTGGGCTTGGCGTCTGCATTCGAAAGTACCGGAATTTGTGCGTCCCGCCAAGCTGCCTCGTTCAAACCCAAGGCAAACTGCTCCGCGGCCAGCTGCAGCAGACTGCAGTGGGAGGGTGAACTCATGGCTACCCGCACGGCTTTACGGGCCCCCCGCTCCACCGCCAGCTTTTCTAAAGCCTCGATTGCGGGCAGAACCCCGCCGACCACAATCTGACCGGGGCAGTTATAATTGCACGGTTCCACCAAGCCTAAGTCAGCGACTTCATCGCACATCGCCTTAACCTGTTCCCGGGTTACGCCGATTAGAGCCAGCATCGCCCCCACACCCGGCGGCAAAGCTTCCCGCATAATCGAGCCGCGTTTGCGTACCAGTTTTAAGGCATCGGAGAAAGATAAGGTTCCGGCCGCAACCAAGGCGGTATATTCGCCGACACTCAAGCCGGCCACAACCTCAGGCCTCACCCCTGCTTCAGTCAAAACCGCCAGAGCGGCAACACTCGTCACCAATATGGCGGGCTGTACAATATCGTTTTGCACCAGTTCTTCCTCTGGTCCCTCAAAACAATACCGGGAAATCGGAAAACCCAATTCCCAGTCAGCCTGCGCAAAGATTTGGGCCGCTGCTGGAAACTTTTCCGCTAAATCTTTACCCATCCCTATATACTGGGAACCCTGCCCGGGAAAAACAAAACCTATTTTCACGCCTGTTCCCTCCATAGTTTTTCCATAACTTGCTGTGCTTCCAGCATCATGGACTGGATAATGGCAGCGGCTGGTTCTTCCCGCTGTACCATCCCGGCGATCTGGCCGGCCATGGGCGAACCCTCGTCTACGTCTCCGTGAATCGCTGCGGCCGGGTATTTACCCTGCCCGATTTTTTCGATTTCTTCCTTAGAGGTACCCATTTTTTCTAACTCCAGTAGCCGCCGGGAGAATCGGTTGCGTAAAATCCGCACCGGGTGGCCGGTAGAATGACCGGTTACGACGGTATCCCGGTCGTTAGCCTTGATAATGGCCTGTTTATAGGCCGGATGCGCGGGACACTCCTTGGCCACAATAAAACGGGTACCTACCTGGACCCCGCTCGCTCCCAAAGCCAGGGCCGCCACGACACCGCGGCCATCCGCAATCCCGCCGGCCGCAATAACCGGAATCCTTACCGCATCCACTACCTGGGGAACCAGGGTCATGGTCGTTGTTTCCCCCACATGACCGCCGGATTCCATGCCTTCGGCAATCAGGCCATCGACGCCCAGCCGCTCCAGGCGTTTGGCCAGCGCCACTGAAGAAACCAGGGGAAAAATGCGGGTGCCTCTCGCTTTCAGCGCTTCAATATATTTCCCGGGATTTCCTGCCCCAGTGGTTATCAGCGGTACCTCTTCCTCTAAAACGACCTGCATAATCTCCTCAACGTGTACCGAAAGCAACATTACATTTAACCCAAAAGGCCGATCCGTCTTACTTTTGACCTCCCGAATCTGCTCCCGGACCCAATTCGCATCCGCGTGACCCGCGCCTATGATTCCCAGGCCGCCGGCTTCAGACACGGCTGCGGCGAGGGATGCGGTAGCGATCCAGGCCATTCCTCCCTGAATTATGGGGTATTTAATATTCAAAAGTTTACAAAGTTGCTGACCCAGCACCATTTGTCCCCCTATCTATCTCCAGTTTAATCATTTTCCCAGGCTGGCTATTTGATTTTAACTAAGACTAAGCTTGGAACCGCAGTCTTTGTCCGTCCTACAGCCGCAGCACAACGCTCCCCCAAGTCAGCCCCGCCCCGAAACCAGTCAGCAGGATAAGCTGCCCTTTTTTGATAATCCCCTGCTTGATATACTCGGTTAAGGCTAAAGGGATCGAAGCAGACGAGGTATTTCCATGGTGATCCAGGGTGGTGATGATCCGCGTGGGATCGATCGGCAAACGCTTGGTCATCGCCTGAATGATCCGGAGGCTGGCCTGATGCGGCACCACCCAATCGACCACTTCCAACGGAAGTCCGGCTTCCTGCATCGCTTCGTCGATTGAAGCGATCATGGCGCGTACCGCTAATTTAAAAATCTCATTCCCGTTCATCTGCAGATAGTGCAGCCCCTCGGCCACGTTCTGGGGGGTAGCCGGCATTCGCGAACCGCCTGCCGGTATCTGCAGGAGATCACTGCCCCCACCGTCTGATCTTAAGTTAAACGCTAAAATCCCCGCATCGCCTTCAGCCTCACCGATAACCGCAGCCCCGGCTCCATCCCCGAAGATTACGCAGGTGTTGCGGTCTGACCAGTTAAGGATGCGCGAAAGGGTTTCCGCGCCGATTACCAGGATGTATCGGTACTTCCCGGTGGCGATAAACTGGCTGGCCACCGATACACCGTATAAGAAACCGGAACAAGCGGCATGCAGATCAAAAGCGCCTGCCTTATTCGCCCCTAAAAGATGCTGGATCATGGTGGCCGAGGCCGGAACCTTACGGTCCGGGGTCGCCGTACCCAAGATGATCAAGTCCAAATCTTCCGCCTTAATCCCGGCCGCGGCTAAAGCTTTATTCGCCGCAATCAGAGATAAATCAACCGTGGCCTGATTATCCGCGGCGATTCGCCGTTCACGGATCCCGGTCCTTCCGACGATCCACTCGTCATTGGTCTCAACTAAGGCTTCCAAATCCTGATTGGTTAAGATCCGCTCCGGCAGGTACATGCCCATGCCCAGAATGCCGGCTCTTTTCAAAACGCTCATTCTTCATTCTCCCGTAAATGGTTTGTAAACATGTGGAAGGTGGCCCGAAATACCTTTTCCTGACCGACTCGGGTAACGACCTTTACCTTGTGCTGGTCTCCCCGGGAATCGACCAATTCCGCACTGGCCAGCAACTTCTCGCCCACCCGGACCGGCCGCAAAAATTTAACATTTGCGGAAGAAACAGTAACCTCGTCAGGCTGCGGAAAAATCTGCAAAGCGGCACTGTGCGCCTGCGCTACTAAAAAGTAGGGTCTGACTTCCCCAGTTTGCGGCATTGTCATTTCTGGTCCGATAATCAACAGGGAATAAGTATGTTTACCAGGATTACTTTCTAAAAGCTCCCCAATCAACCGATATCCCTGAATAAACTGCTCATTGTGCAGCATATTGGCCGCCATGCTCTTCATCCGTTCCCGCAGTTCCGCAATGTCAAGCTCCATCCGGTCAAGCCGGATGGTTTGGATGCTGACCTCCAGATGCCGGGCTAACTCTTCATCCGTCATGAAGGGATTGGCTTGCAGGGCCTCTAATAATTTTCGGTGGCGCTGGGATTTGCCCGGTCTGGCCAATTTTTTCCCTCCTTAATTCCTAATCTGAAGAATTACTCTTAGTCCATAGTAGCACCTATTAGTATCACCTACTAATATAACCAACTGCTTAGTAAATATCAAGGGGAAACGAGGGAGATTTTAGGAGGAAAGAGATGTTCTGTAAGATTTTAATTAGACATTTTTTAGCCTTGGGTGTTTCAAATCAAAAAACCACTGTACCAGGCCAAAAGATGATCTCCCATAAGTTCTGCCAGGAGGGCTCCCAACGATAGATAGGGACCGAAGGGAATGGCGTCTTTTCTTCCTTTTAGGCCGATGACCAGGAGGAATAGGGCGCCGATCCCGCCGATCAGAAACGCTGAAAAAAGGGCAACCCCCGTATTTAGCGGTCCTAAATAAAGGCCGAGCAAAGCGGCCAGTTTGACGTCCCCGCCCCCCATTCCCCCCCGGGAAATAAGGGCCAGGGCTAACATGAAAAGCCCGGCCGCAAGCATCGAAAGCACCCCCAATTTTAACGACTCCCCGGACTGAATTAGGAGCAAGGGGATACCCAAACCCAGACCGGTGAGGATAAGGCCGTTAGGGATAATCAAGTGGTAATAATCAATAACGCTGATGGTCAAAAGCAGAGCGACCAGAACCCAACCGCTCAGCGCCGCTCCGGAGAACCCGTGCTTTAACCAGATCAACACGAATAAAACCCCGGTAATAAACTCAATCAGGGGATACTGCCAGGAAAAAGGCGCACCGCACCAGCGGCACCGGCCCCGCAGGTAAAAATAATTAAGGAGCGGCACCAGGTCAAGCGCCTTTAACCTCTTCCCGCAGGCTGGACACTGGGAAGCCGGGAAAATTATCGATTTCCCCAGCGGAATCCGCCATATACACACATTCAAAAAACTGCCGATACAAATGCCCAGCAAAAAAACCAAGCTGATTTGCGCGATCATAACGTGAAAATTACCCTCCTGTGCTCCTGATTCTACCCGGTTACCCAGTATCCGTATCCGATTGTTAGCCTTGCCGGATCAGACCCGGCCGCTCCAACTTAACTTGCCCCATAAACTTAAATAACAATAACACATCATTGCTATAATGTCCATTTTCTGTAAAAAACGTGAGTTGAACACAAATTTTATGAAGCAATTTTTTCCTGAAACATATAATAAGATCGGAAGATTAAGAAATCGGATAGATTTGAACGCTGTCCGATCCCTCAAAATTTGTATCTAAAATTAATTCCCGCTGTCCACTCAGTGGACAGCGGGAATTAATTTTAGATACACTTACTGCACACAGTATATACTCCATCTTGTAGGAGTTGTTGTCTGGTACCCCTTCCGATACCTCCCTCAGTTCTGGAAATGGGGCTGCCTCCGGCTATTTAGGAATTATAACCTCCGCTCTTTCCCCGACTTTCAAAGGAGTTTCGGGAGTAAGACTTACCTTAATCTTCATGCTTTCTTTATTCTTGTTAGCTGAAGACTGCATTTCTCTGGGGGTATACTGCGCCTTGATATCAATAAAGCTTATTGTCCCCTTATATTCCTGCTCTCCACTGCGAATAACTACTTCTTGTCCGTAGGTTATTTTGGACAGATATTCATTCGGCACATATGTCACCAGGTGTTTTTCGGTTCCTGACGCAATATCAAAAAGGTTGTAACCGCCTGAGACAATATTCCCCAGCAGATAATTCTTACTTATGATAGTGCCGTCATGCAGGGCGGTAATTTTGTATTTTCCTAAGTTATCCTTGGTTTGGCGAATTTGAACTTGGGTTAAGGCCACATCAGCCCGGGCAGCGTCGATTTTCTCCTGAGGGGTTCCTTTCTGAAGCAACGCTAATTGCTTACGGGCATTATTTAACTTAACGTCGGCTGCAGTTACGGCGGTTTCAGCCAATTCGGCCTGGTATTTGAGCTTATCCAGTTCAGACTGAGAAACAGCTTCGGCTTCGAACAATACCAGCACTCTTTCATAGTCTTCTTGGGTTCGGTCCCGAGTTAGCTGGGCATTGTTATATTCTATTTCAGCTAAAGAAATGTTATTCCGGCGCTGCTCCAGTTCTTCCGGCTCAACCCCGGAAGCTAATTCAGAAACAACTGCCTGTTTCTTAGCCAGAGTCTTCTCTAACTGTTTGAGGGCATACTGCTCATTGCTGTCATCCAGTACGGCAAGCACAGCTCCGGCTTTAACCTCCTGCCCCAGTTCGATCGGCAATTCAATGATTTTGCCGGCCGCCTCACAATAATGTGCATAAATCGTAGTCTCCACGACTCCATCCAGCACCAAGTCGGATGAAGAATCGCGACTTATTGCCCACCATCCAACTGTTATCCCGATCAATATCAGCCCTATAAGAAGCAATCTTTTTTTCATACTCTAAGTTCATCTCCTGCAGTTTATTTGCCAGAATTATCGCTTAACCAATTCCTTATCCTGATAATAAGAGCCAGTCTGCTTAAATACGGCGATATTTTTTAAGAAGCAGGGTATTTACAGTCATAAACAGAACAGAACAAGCCAGCATAATTACCAAATCCAAAGCAATGTCCAAAAAACCGCTTCCTTTGATCATAACTTTGGTTAAGGCGTCAGCAATATACGATAAAGGCATAGCGTAACCAACGATTTTTACTCCAGGGGGCAGATCAAACAAGCCTGAGAAAAACACCTGGGGAACAATAATTAAGGGTATAAATTGAATCATCTGAAACTCATTATTAGCCAGGGTAGAAATCAGAATCCCCAGCGTGAGCGAAATCATAGCCGCCAATAAGGTGATCATAAGAATTAAGGCAAATGAACCAATCATCATCACCTTGAGGACGTAGACGCAATACCAGGAAACCAATATTGATTGCAAGACCGTAAAAACGCCAAACCCGAGTACATAACCGACGACGATCTCCCACCGCCGGATCGGAGTTGAAAGCATTTTTTCCAAAGTCCCGGAGTTTCTTTCCTGTAAAAAAGAAATCCCGGAGACTAAAAAGACAAAAAAGAAAACAATAAATCCAATTAAGGTTGCGCCGAAATTATCGAAAGTAGGCAGATCTTCTTGACCATAGAGATAAGTAATCTCCGACTTAAAATCTGGTCTGGAAAACATGACCGTGCTCTTCGCCTGTTCCAAAGCGGTCAAAGCGACTTTGGCTTTGGTAGGATTGCTGCCGTCTACTTCAATATAGGACTTACCGCCTACTATTTTAATGCTGGCAATCACTTCGCCCTTTTCCAGTGCCAAACGGGCCTCATTCTCCCCGTACCGCATACCCCTCACGTTTTGTTCTTCAAGTTTATCCTCAAACCCCGCCGGGGCATTAACGACAGCGACATTCACGATAGGAACTGAATCTCCGAGAATAAAATAGACCAGCGTGAGCAGTAGAATCGGGGCAAACAGCATCAAAGCCAGCGTACGCTTATCATGC
>CAZKWP010000089.1:1096-9649 GCA_964556555.1 uncultured Syntrophomonadaceae bacterium | reverse complement strand
TCCCGTAAACCAACGACTATTCCCAAACCGCCGAAACTGCCCTGGATATGAATAACCAAGTCGGCATACTCGCTGGCGCTTAAATAATTCGAGTACGGATCCTGCAGTGAATTTACAATTCCCCGTAAAGATCCCTCATACATCTCCGTTGTTGTAGCGGGCTCAAGGGCATTCGTTTTGATCAGAGCGGCTATTTTAAATAACCGGTTAATTTCCGGATAATTAGCAAAAATAAAGACTCCCAAAGCAAGATTAAACAGCAGCAGGATGCTGATAATCACTTTGCCAATCTGACGCCACCCATTTCGACCCATAAACAACGGCTTAGCCTCCTAAACTATGCTCAACATTCTATTTTAAATTATATGCTCAATGGTATACCAATATTATTCTGGTGACAAGTCTTTCCAAAATTAAGCTTGCCCAAAAGTGGCCGGTTGCATCCATAGGTGATGCAGGCCGAGTATAGCGAAAGTAGGATAAAGGGCCATCTTCCAGCAAACTGCTTACCGGAAGATGGCCCGCTTTTAAAGGAAAAAGTATTCAGCTGAATACTGCCTTATCCGACTGACGCATCGATTATATTATTTTTATATTACTTTAGTTATATACTTAATTGGCTCGGCATAAAGCCTCCATAAAGTATCTGTTAAAGTAATTTGCTTAAAGTCTACAGGTATTTGTGGGGATTCGCCGGAGTTCCGTTAACCCGCACTTCAAAATGCAGGTGGGGTCCGGTACTCCAGCCGGTGCTTCCTACCGCTCCCACCTTTTTACCCTGGGTTACTTCTTGACCGACACTGACAGAGATACTCGAAAGATGGGCGTACATGGTAGAAATCCCACCGCCGTGGTCCAAAACGACTACCTGTCCGTAAGCCCCATTCCAACCGGTAAAGATGACCTTACCAGCTTTAGCTGCTTTAACCGTCGTTCCTTTGCTGGCCGCCAGGTCTATGCCGGTATGCATACGTTTGGTTTTCAGAATCGGGTGTACCCGCATCCCATAATCAGAAGTTAATCGACCACCGACCGGCCAAATCATGGCCCCGGGAACCACCTTCGTATTCGACTGAGGACTTTGCAGACTTCGAATAATCTTTTCCATGCGCTTAGAATCTGCTTCTAATTCATTTAAAGCCCGAATTAACTGGTTCTTTTCTTTTTCCACCGCACTCAGCTGCTGGGCTTTTTCCGCGCTCCGCTCTTTTAGATAGGATTGCTTTTCCTGTTGCTCCGCCTTAACCGGCTCTATTTCCTGTTTGGCGGATTCCAGTTCATTTTTCTTCGTTTCGATGTATTGCCGTTCCGCGGCAATTTCTTCTAAAAGGGTTACATCCTGCTCCGCAATTTTCTGCAGCAAATCAAAATTGGTCAAAAAATCACTGAAGCTGGATGAATCGAGCAGGACCTCCAGGTAGCTTACATCTCCATTTATGTAAATGCTATTTAAGCGTTCAGCCAGGATTTCGGTGCGTTCATCCATTGAGTTTTGCGCTTGTTTCAACTCCTGATTTTTCACGCTGATTTGTTTTTGCAGGAGCTGCAACTTTTTATTGAGGTAATTTATTTCTGTCTCAGTTTTATCAATATCGGTCTCCAGGATATTAATGTCTTTAGTAACCGAAGCCTGCTCCCGCTTCGCCTCTTCCACCAGCTTTTGCTTCTGCTCAATCTCCTTGCCGATGGCTTCCAGTTCCTTCTGCCGTTCTTCCAGTTCTGAACCGGCGACTGGTGTCACATAAGCAGTTCCGAATGAGTTTAGACATAAGGCGATTCCCAAAAGGACGACTAGCCCCCAACACCGGCTTCGCTTTTTGAACATTTCTCGAATCCCTCCCTCAAAAAATCGGCTCCTTAGGGCGAGCGTAAATTCAAGTTAATCATCACAGTTAACCCATCCAAAGTAACACATCCGGAGTTCTAACCCATAATTATCCAGCCAAAGCTAAACATCCAAAAATTTATAGATAGACACCATGGTCCCGACCATACCTAAAAACAACCCGGTTACCAGGACTCCCCCAAACACATAAAACAAGGTTTGCGGATCACTAACCAACGAGACAAAGGCCAAAGTAGTATTCAGGTTGTTCAAAAGCATCAGATAAGAACCACTGAGCGCTCCGACCGCTACGACTGCTCCAATCAGGCCCAAAAACAAACCTTCGATTAAAAAAGGCCAGCGAATAAACCAATCGGTAGCCCCGACCATCTTCATGATTTCGATTTCGGAACGGCGCGCATTCATCGCTAAACGAATTGTGGTGGCAATGACAAAAATGGCGGTGATCGCCAGAAAACTCATTAGCGTAACCGAAATCAGCTGAATCCAGCGCGTTACCGAAAATAGCTTTTCGACTACTCCCTGTCCATACCGCACTTTTTCAAACTCCGGCCACTTTTCCAGTTCCTGGGCGACCAGGATGACCTCTTGCGGGTCACTGACCTTAATCTTGTATGCATCTGGCAGGGGATTTTTCCCGTCTAACGCCCCTAATAGGTCTTCGTTGCTGTCAAACCGCTTCCTTAAGTCTTCCAAAGCCTCCTGCTTGGATATAAACAAAACCTCAGCCAAGCCAGGCAAATTGCGCAGGCGAATACCTAAATTTCCGGTTTCCTGCGGGGAAACTTCTGGCTTAACATAAGCCATTATTTCTACGTCTGATTCGATTGAGGTCACTAATTTATTGGTGTTTAACACCACTAAAAGCGCGGAGCCCAGTACCATTAAGCAAATCCCCATCGTGATCACGGAAGCGATACTCATCCAGCCGTTGCGCTGGATGGAAGCTACGGCCTGCTTCAGGAAATAACCAAAGGTCCTACTCTTCATGCCCGTAAGTCCCTCGCTTTTCATCCCTTATCAGGCGTCCATTTTCGATTTCAATCACCCGCCGCCGCATTTTATCCACAATCTCTACCGCATGCGTAGCCATAACCACGGTGGTCCCCCTCTTATTAACCTCACTTAAAATATTCATGATTTCCCAGGCGGTGTCATTATCCAGGTTACCGGTCGGCTCATCTGCCAGCAAAATCCGAGGATTGTTAATTATCGCCCTGGCAATGCCCACGCGCTGCTGTTCCCCGCCCGAAAGTCGTTCCGGCTGAAACTGTGCTTTGCCGGATAAACCGACTAGTTTCAAGACTTCTTCCACCCGGTGCGGAATTTCCCGGGCTGGGGCTTCAACCACGCGCAAGGCAAAGGCGACGTTTTCAAAGACCGTGTAATTATTCAGCAAACGGAAATCCTGAAAAACCATTCCCAAATTCCGGCGCAAGTAGGGAATCTCCCGGCGCTTCATCCGGTTCAAACTCTTGCCGGCCACAAAAACCTGGCCCCGCGTGGGTAGCTCTTCGCGCAGCAACAGCTTCATAAAACTCGATTTTCCGGCACCGCTCGCCCCGACTAAAAAGACAAAATCGCCTTTTTCTATTTTAAGACTAATGTCCAGCAGGGCTTTGGTCCCGGCCGGATAGATCTTAGAAACGTTGTATAATTGGATCAAAAATTTTCACCCTCTTAAACCCTTGCAGTTCACATAAAAAAACAAACCCCTGTAATTGGGGTTCGACACTAACACAAATTATCCTTTTTTTATCGGCACTTTGTTGGTTAATATCCTCTAAAATTCCTCTAAAATTTCTCTAAAAACCCCTCTGCGGCCGCCGATTTTGTCAAGATGATAAGTCGAGATAACTAATAGTGGAGTCCTTGTCCGCGGCTCTATTATTTCCGGCTGATTACCGCCCGAGTTGCCGCCGCAATATGGGAGGCGGTCAGACCATACTTTTCCAATAGTTCCGCGGGGGCGCCGGATTCACCAAAACAATCCTTTAGTCCCACCCGCTGCATGGGAACCGGCATCTGTTCCACTAAAACTTCAGCCACGGCGCTGCCCAAACCGCCGATGATGCTGTGTTCCTCGGCAGTAACAATCGCGCTGGTTTCTTTGGCCGCCCTGATTATTGCCGCTTCATCGAGCGGCTTAACCGTGTGCATGTTTAAGACCCGTACCGCGATTCCTTCCGACTCCAGAAGTTTAGCTGCCTGCAACGCTTCCTGCACCATTAAGCCATTGGCAATGATAGTGGCAGCGGTACCGTCCCGCAGCTCAACCGCCTGACCAATGGTGAAAGCGTAATCAGCCTCATACACGGGCGACACCGCCAAACGGCCCATCCGGATATACATGGGGCCTTCCCAGGTGAGCGAGGCCTCAATGACTTTTTCCGTTTCCCGGGCATCCGCCGGCACGACTACGGTCATATGCGGTAGCACCCGCATCAGCGCCACGTCCTCGATGGATTGGTGGGAACCGCCGTCTTCTCCGACACTGATGCCGGCATGGGTAGCGGCGATCCGGACGTTCAGGCGGGGATAAGCAATCGAATTGCGGATTTGTTCAAAAGCCCGGCCAGTAGCAAAAATAGCAAAGGAGCTGGCAAAAGGAATTTTACCGGCTAAAGCCATGCCGGCTGCCGTGCCCATCAAGTTCTGCTCGGCCACGCCAAGCTTAATAAAACGTTCAGGGTAAGCCTTGCCAAAATCCGCGGTTTTGGTAGACTTCGAGAGGTCCGCGTCTAAAACCACCATTTGGGGGTGCGTGGCCCCCAACCGAACCAACGCCTTGCCGTAAGCGTCCCGAGTTGCTTCTTTACCTGCCATCAGTTCCCGCCTCCAATTCCGCTAGTGCCTGCTCTGTTTGTTCCCGGTTCGGGGCTGTTCCGTGCCAGCCGACCTGATCTTCCATAAAGGAAACACCCTTACCTTTGACCGTGTTGGCCACAATCAGACTCGGTTTACCCTTAGTCTCCCGGGCCTTGGTTAATGCCTGCAGGATCTGCGGCAAATCGTGCCCGTCAATTTCCTGGACCGCCCAGCCAAATGCCCGCCAGCGCTCCGCGATCGGCTCGGTAGACATTACTTCAAGGCAACGCCCATCGATCTGCAAGCCGTTATGGTCCACGAAGGCAACCAGGTTATCCAATTGGTAATGGGCCGCCAGCATGGCCGCCTCCCAAACTTGACCCTCCTGCGTTTCGCCGTCTCCCAGCACGACGTAGACCCGATAAGGATTATGGTCTATCTTGGCCGCCAGTGCCATCCCGTTCGCCACCGACAATCCCTGTCCCAGGGAACCGGTAGACATATCGACCCCGGGTACTTTGCGCAGGTCGGGGTGACCCTGCAAACGGGCTCCGGTTTTCCGCAGGGTGAGCAGTTCCTCTACCGGGAAAAACCCCCGCTCCGCTAAAGCGGCATACAGGATCGGGGCGGCATGCCCCTTGCTTAAGATAAACCGATCGCGGTCCGGCCAATCGGGACGTTGGGGGTCTACCCGCATTTCCTGGAAGAATAAGGCGGTAACGATGTCGGCCGCGGAAAGGGAACCCCCCGGGTGCCCGGAACCGGCTTCCCCCAGCATCCGAATCACGTGTTTTCGAAGCTCCCGCGCTTTAAGCTGCAAAAAATCCAACGAAGAATCTTGGTGCGTTAACTGATTGTCCAGCATTAATTCTTAAACCTCCCCTACTCCTTAAAATGAGGGCTGCGGCCTTACCAGCGTTTTTGTTTAAACCCCTCGCCCAGCACCTCATGTACGTTCGAAACAATTAAAAAAGCCTTAGGGTCCACGTTATGGACTATTTCTTTCAGCTGACTCTCTTCCGACCGGGTCACTACGCAAAAAATCACTTCCTGCTCCTGGCCGGTATATTGGCCTCTTCCTTGAAAGGCGGTAGCTCCCCGGTTTAAAACGCGAAAAATCGACTGGGTGATCTCTTCCGGATAATTGGAAATAATAAAAGCGCCGCGGGCATGACTGACCCCCTCCTGGACCAGGTCAATCACTTGGCTGGTCACGAATAAAGTCAGCAGGGCATACATGGCCAGCTCCGCGTTAAAAACCAGCCCCGCCCCCAGGATTACGCAAAAGTCAATCCCCAGCAAAGCCTGACCCAGACTTACTTTTAAGTATTTATGAATCAGCCGGGCCGCCAGATCCGTGCCCCCGGTTGAGCCTTTAGAACGAAAACAAATCCCCAGGCCAATGCCGGCCAGAACCCCCCCGTAAATCGTCGCCAGAAGAATGTCGGTAGTTAACACCGGCAGCCGCGGCGTGATCAGCTCCACAAACAAGGAAAGCGTTGCGGTCCCGTACAAGGACCTTAAAGCGAACCCCAACCCCAATTCTTTCAGGCTCAGCAAAAACAAAGGAATATTTAAGGCCAGGATCACCAAACCGACCGGCAAAGCCCAGACGTGATGGACGATAATGGCAATTCCGCTTACCCCGCCGGCCGCAATCTTATTCGGGATTTGGAAGACAACCAAAGCAACCGCTACAAACAGCGAACCCAGGGTCAGACCCAGGTAATCCAAGATCTCTCCCGACCAAAAATTTTTCGGATGCTGCGTTTGTTTAATCAGCCAACCATCCCCGTTCCTCAGCCGACTCCTTAATTCCTTAAACTCTTAAATTACTTAGCCAAATTGGCTGCTCTAAGCTGGAGAATTTCGCTGTTTTACACGTAAGTACGTCTTCCAATCGATTCTTCCCTTCAGTATTTTGTCACATTTGCCCGAAATTTACCACGACAATTTTGGAAACGCCCCAAAAACCAAGCCAGTTGAACCGATTATTGCCTACCCTAACGGCTGTTAAATTATAGTGGACAAAAAATAATTAGCCGGCGATATCCGGCTAAACGGTCTTGGTTATCTTGAAGCGATATCCATCGATAGCTATCTTTTTAGAACTTCCCGTACTCTCCTTTAGTTTCTATTGCTTTTCCCTGGCTCGCTGCTGCAGAAAGGCAATGATAAACGGATCCAAATCCCCATCCATAACTCCCTGGATATTTCCGGCCTCCAAATTGGTACGATGGTCTTTTACCAGACTGAAAGGGTTAAAGGTGTAGGAGCGGATCTGACTGCTCCAGGCAATTTCCGGCTGATCTCCCCGCAGTTCAGCCAGGGCTTCTTCTTTCCGCTGCTGCTCCCGCTGATACAGCCTAGCCTGCAGAATTTTTAAAGCCAAGATCTTGTTCATTTGCTGAGAGCGTTCGTTTTGGCACTGTACCACGACCCCGGTCGGCAGATGCGTAATCCGCACCGCGGAATCGGTTTTGTTGACGTGCTGACCGCCGGCCCCCCCGGAGCGGTAGGTGTCGATCCGCAGGTCACTCGGATCAATACTGACACCGACCTCTTCGGAAATTTCCGGTTCTACTTCCACAGCCGCGAAAGAGGTGTGCCGGCGCCCCGAAGAGTCAAACGGGGATACCCGTACCAACCGGTGCACCCCTCTTTCCGTCTGCAAATACCCGTAAGCGTATTCCCCGCTGATAACCAGCGTGGCGTTTTTGACCCCGGCCTCCTCGCCGGGCTGAAGATCAGTCAACTCCACCCTGAAGTTATGCTCCTCGGCCCAGCGGCTGTACATCCGAAGCAGCATCTCGACCCAGTCCTGGGCATCGGTACCCCCGGCGCCGGCATGCAGGGTGACGATCGCGTTGTTTTGGTCGTGCGGCCCGGACAGAAGAACCTCGAGTCCCGCCCGTTCTAGTTCTTTTTCCAGTTTGATCAAGCCCTGAACTATCTCCCGTTTGAGTGATTCATCCAGTTCCTCTGTCTCGTTCATACACAGTTCCCAGAGTTCCTTTAGTTCCGCAAAACGCTTCCGCAGCCGTTCGTAGGTTTCCACGCGGCTGTGCTGCGCCGTTATCCGCTGCAGAACCCGCTGTGCCTCTTCCCTATCCTCCCAGAAAGAAGGACTCAAGGTCAATTTCTCGAGTTCCGCGATCTGCTCCTGCCGATTATCGACGTCAAAGGGAAACCCTCAATTTCAGCAGTTGTTTTTCCAGGTTACTAAAATCCTTACGCAGTTCCAGCAAAACAATACTCACCCCCGGCATCTATTCCTGGCCTTAGCAGCTTATGACAGCTTAACCGGCTTTAAGCCGGCTTGCCGCAGCATCAGGACGTTTTTAATTAAATCTCGCGCGTTGTGTTTCACTTAAGCAGCCTTAAGCCGGCTTGCCGCAGCATCTTTTGTATTTCTTCCCGCTGCCGCAGGGACAAAGGTCGTTTCGGCCCACTTTGTTTTCAGCCTTAACCGGCTGACGCACCGTATCTTCCTGCCGGTTTTCCACCATCCGCCGCACCGTGGGCTGCTGCGGTTCCGCAATCCGCGCCCGAAATACCCAACGGATCGTGTCTTCCTGAATACTGTCGATCATCCCCTGAAACATCTGAAAAGCCTCAAACTTATACTCGACCAAGGGGTCCCGCTGTCCGTAGGCACGCAGGCCGATTCCCTGACGCAGCTGGTCCATCGCATCCAGGTGGTCCATCCACTTGCTGTCGACCATCCTTAACATAACAACCCGTTCGATTTCCCGCATCTGTTCGCTGCCTAATTCCGCTTCCCGCTGCGTATAGTAGTTTTGCGCCTGTTCCAACAATTCTTCTCTAACCTCGGCTCGGCTCCAGTCGCGGATTTTTTCCGGCGTAATATCGTGCTCCGGCAGGAAGCACTGCATGCA
>CAZKWP010000089.1:0-1086 GCA_964556555.1 uncultured Syntrophomonadaceae bacterium | reverse complement strand
TTCCAGCAGACTGTCCAGATCCCACTCTTCCGGGTATTGACTATCCCCGGCGTACGTATTGATCGTTGAATCCACAACTTTTTCCAGCATGTCGAGAATCGTGTCCTGCAGGTTCTCCCCAAGCAGTACCTGTTTGCGCTGCGCGTAAATAACTTCCCGCTGCTGATTCATCACGTCATCGTACTGCAGAACATTTTTGCGGATGTCAAAGTTGCGGCTTTCTACCTTCTTCTGGGCGTTTTCCAAGGCTTTCGAGATCATATTGTGTTCGATCGGGGTAGTATCATCCATGCCGAGACGGTCCATTACCCCCCCGATCATGTCGGTGCCGAACAAACGCATCAGATCATCTTCCAAAGAAATATAGAAACGGGAAGAACCGGGGTCGCCCTGGCGGCCGGAACGTCCGCGCAGCTGATTATCGATGCGCCGGGCATCGTGCCTTTCGGTGCCGACGATGTGTAAGCCACCCCGTTGGCGGACCGCTTCCTGTTCGCGATCCGTTTCCGCCTTGATGCGTTCCAGGATTTCCGGATACAGCCGCGGATTGACTTCCAATTCTTCCTCGGCCACCCCCTGGGCCTGCGCCGCTGCCTTAAGCTGACGCTGCAGTTCAGACTTGGCTAAATGCTCGGGATTGCCGCCCAGAACAATATCGGTGCCCCGACCAGCCATGTTCGTGGCAATGGTCACCGTTCCCATCCGCCCGGCCTGAGCCACAATGCTTGCCTCTAACTCGTGAAACTTCGCGTTTAAAACTTGGTGAGAAATCCCGCGTTTCCCGAGCATACGGCTTAAAAGTTCCGACTTCTCAATCGAGATGGTGCCCACCAGCACCGGCTGACCCTGGCGGTAGCAATCGTCTATTTCTTCAACCACCGCGGCAAACTTGCCTTCTTCCGTGCGATAAATCACGTCCGGGTGATCCTCCCGGATCATCGGCATGTTGGTCGGGATAACCACCACATCCACCCCGTAGATCTTGCGGAATTCCTCTTCTTCCGTAACTGCCGTACCGGTCATGCCCGCTAATTTCCGATACATTCGAAAGTAGTTCTGAAAGGTGATGGTGGCCAGGGTCTGGGA
>CAZKWP010000088.1:0-9771 GCA_964556555.1 uncultured Syntrophomonadaceae bacterium | reverse complement strand
GGAGTCTCCTTGGGCGGTCTGGATTTTTCGAATCGCCCATAATACGTTCATTGATTATCTGCGTGGAAGTAAGGTGAAAGCGTTTTCCCGGGAGGAATTAATCCAGCTGGGTGGAGGGGAAAGCGGGCCCGAGGAGCAAATGCTTCGGAGTGAAGAAACGGAAATCCTGCGCGACATGCTGAAACGATTGGCTCCAGAACAAAAAGACGTAATTACTTTGCGCTATGCCGGAGAATTAAAATTTGGACAGATTGCCAAGGTGTTGGGTAAATCAGAGCCTGCCGTAAGGATGATTCACCATCGAGCCCTTAAAACCTTAAGGTCTGGATATCAAGAAGCTAACGAAGGCAGGTGATAACAAAGATGCGGGGAAAAGACAGCGGAAACGATGAACGCACTGCCGGCGAGGAGCCGGTTCAACAAGCGGTTGAGCCAAGAGACACCTCTGTGGAAAACTTGTTGCTCCATATGCGCCAGGTTCGGGCAGCCATCCCGGTTAATCAGAATTTCCGGGAGGAACTCCGTCAACGGCTGTTGCAAATGGCCATACATAATCAAGGCTTGGCGGGGTCAACCAAGGACCAGCCAGAGCCGATGGTTGAAACGGGATTGGGGTCAGGTTCCGGCGGAGGCGGCAAGTCTAGCCGGCCGGCTGACGGCTGCTCGCAAAAGAAGCGGGTTTGGCAGTGGGGAATAGCGGCGTTAGTGGTATTGGTGGTTTTTACAGGGCTTTGGTATTCGGTATGGGCCCCTAAAGCTTTAGAGGCCGGTCCTACCCGCGAAGTGGCGCGCCTTTGGACTGAAGGTTCATTTCTGGATCTGGCCGTCAATTCTGCACCGCCGAGTTTACTGGTGGCAGGGGAAAAAGGCTTGTCAATCTTAACTGCGGAGGGCCAACAAGTTGGTTTTATCCGTCCTCCCCTAGACCAGGTGTATCTTGCCGCGGCCTGGTCTGAAACTGGAGATCGGCTGACTTTGATCAAAAGGGGGCTACACCAGGAAGATCAAATAATCCAAGTTGTCCTGGGGGCCAAATCCGGCCCGGCCGGCATAGACCTGCCACAGTTGGAGGTTGATCTGACTGTACCAGAAATCCTCTATACGGCTGAAAAAGGGCAGCGTCTTCATGATTTAATCTGGTCCCCGGACGGAAAGACCTTGGCGGTAACTTTCGAAGATGCTTCCGGGCTGGCCACAGTCGGTTTGCTTACTCCCGGTAAAGAACTGATCCCGATCGGGTCCGGCCAAAACCCGGCTTGGGCCCCAGACAATTCCCGCTTGGTGGTCGAGCGACCGGGAACGGCTTCTGACTCAGCGGAATTGTGGCTGTTAAACCGGGACGGCAGCAACCCGGTCCGTTTGCTGGAAGGTGAAAAACCGGTTTGGGGAAACCGCGGCTATCTGGTGTATATCCAGGTTATAGATACGGAGCGGGTACTGACCTACGATTTGGAGGGTGCGCCTCTCTTTAAGGTTCAGCAGCGTTTAGGGGAAATCAGGAGTATCCGGCTAGGGAGCAATGGGGAAGCGGTTAACCAGTCATTAGCCAAAGGTCATCCGCTAAACAGTGACTTCCTAGTATTAGCCCCAGACACTCGGCCGGGTATATATGAATTAAACTGGCTAAGGCAGTTGGAGCTGGAAGGGGTACGGGAACCCCGCACTCTGCTTTTGGATCAGGTGAACCAATTCTATAAAATCGAATTCGGCCAGGCGGACCAGACCCTGCTGATTGCCCGTCAGGAGGGAGGCACCGTGGTATTAGAACAAATCGGACTAAGGGAAAAGTTGTTGAGAGCGAGGTGACAGACCATTGAAAACTGCCAAACGGGCAGACCGGTCGCTGAAGTCATTTAAGCCCCTGAATCAGGTAGTAGTCGCAAAGCAAATAAGACCGGTTACGCGATTGAGGTTAGGGCGGATCCTCTCCTTGTTTTTGGTCGCGGCCCTACTGTGCCTAAACCCGGGTGTCGCCAAGGCTGCCGTGAGTCTTTCGGTTCAACCCGGACTGAGCGGTATGTATAAGGTAGAGCAGCCCGTAATCTTATCTATTCAGATAGAAAACACCGGTCCTGAATTTGCTGGTGTTGTCGAGGTTAAACCTTTTGATGAAACGGCCTACGGATATAGGTCAAATCAAGCTGAGCTAGATCGGGCGAATAAATCCCAAGATTCCCTAAACAAATTCCCTAAATATAAAACCGAGGTTTTGATACCAGCAGACAGTAAAAAAGCGTTGCAAATGGTTATCCCCGGAAATCTGGCGGGGTCATTGCCGGTAGTGGAACTATCCTCTAATGGGGTGAGGTTGGCTCAATCCCGAGTGGAAGGAGCAGCGGTTCATAATCGGGTGGTCCTAGCTTTGAGTGAAGCGATAATGAGCAGCGGCCTGCAAACTTGGGCGGCGGAGGGAAATGAAGCTTTAACCTTGAAATACTTTCCGAGTAAGAGCATTCCTCCGGAGGCTGGTGATTTAAGAGTCGCGGACCTGATCCTGGTTGACGCGGCTTCAGCTGCAGAATTAACCAATCCCCAGGTTCGGGCCCTTAATGATTGGGTCCACCTAGGGGGATGGCTGGTTCTGTTTGGGTCTGCGGCCGGGGTTGAGGGGGAGTTATTTGCCGATCTTAGTCCCGTTAAAGTGACCGGGTCCAAACAGATTGTCAGTAACTTGGGTGGTCTAAGCGCAGGAAAACCGGTAACCGTGGCCACCGGGGATCTGACTGCGGGCAAAGCGCTGCTAACCGAGGAAGGAGCAGTGGTTCTCGCCAGTCGCGCTTTAGGCCAAGGCCAAGTATTGTATTGCGGAATTGCCCCCGAGCACCTGGGTAAAGGGGCAGCGGCTTTTTGGTCTATCCTGACGGGATATGCCACGGAAATTCAGGTTGGAGAGGGTCGGGTTTTAATTCCTGGACAGGAGCCCATCTCCAAAGATTACGGGAACAGTTTAGTGGAGGCTAGTTCTTATATTTCACAGTTAAAAGGGCCGGCGGAGGAGCTGCTCTTTGGTTTATGGCTGCTCTACATTGCGCTGATAGGTCCCATGCTGTACCTGATCCTCCGTCGTTTCGACCGCCGAGATTGGGCCTGGGGATTGATTCCCGCCGGAGCGCTCTTGGCTACACTAGGGTTTTATCTGTTGGCCCCTTCCCATCGGATTCCTGGCCAGCTCTACCAAACCTTGGCCGCTATTGATATCCTGAATCCCCAATTAGCCGAAATTCAGGCTGGGGCCACCTTGGTATCTGCTCGCGGCGGAGACCTGTCGGTTCAGGGAGCAGAGGGGATGTATCTGCTTCCCGTCACAACGCAGGGCGGCGTAAATGCGGATAAAGGAGTCGTGTGCCAAGGGGCGGATAATTCCCGGGTGGAATTTTCTAAGGTGGAATTTGGTTCTTTGCGTCAAGTTCAGGCCTCGGGAATTATACGGAATCTGGGGAGCATCGAAGGTAAATTATCCTTGACTGGGGCAAAAATTCAGGGACAGTTGGTCAATAAGACCGGCTTTGACTTAAGGGACGCGCAGTTAGTGTTTGATGGAAAGCTGATTACGATCGGTGATTTCGCGGTTAATGAAACTAAAACAATTGAGGAAATGGTAAGTTCATGGGAAACTACCGAACGCAGCCGGGAAATTTTCCCGGCCACGGGAACGTGGGGCGGAGATGACCCTTACGCGCGCGAACGGAGGATGCTGAACGGGCCGGTAGGCGTTAGTACCATCCGAACCGATATTGATATGATCAGAGCGGAAACTATAACCAAAGGCGGATTTAGCCGGGTTGAATCCGGGTGGCCGGAGCAAGTTCAATTTATTGGTTGGTGCGATGGAACGCCGGAAGTGTTAGCAGTTACCGGTTCGGGAAGGGAAACCGAGGCTTGTGGTTTGAGCTTACTGAAGCAAGAACTGCCGATGGAACTGCTGCCGGGGGAAGTGCGCCTGCCAGCCGGCATGATTAAACCTCTGGCCGCAAAAATCAAGGGCATTAATTTTAGCTCCCAAGGGATTGAACTGTATGCAAATATCGGCTATCTGAGCTATGATCTAGCTCATTTAGGGGGGATGCGACCCTTTGAAGTTACCGGTTTGGAGTTCCCCGGTTTCCTGATAACTCCCAGCTACAGTCTCGAAATCCGCAACCAATCGGCAGCACAGTGGGAACCGATAACTTCTGAAGGCCTTAAACTAGGGTCAGCAGATCTCGGCCATTATCTGACTCCAGAGCAAATTCTAGAAGTTCGCCTAGTAAAAAGAAGTGCCTATACGGAATTTTTGCCCATTAGTCTGGGGCCAGCCGTAGAGGGGGTGGTTGCCGAATGATTCGCTTAAAAGGGGTTACCAAACAGTTTGGAAACATTACCGCTTTAGACAACTTTAGCCTAGAAATCGGGGCTGGACTGGTGTATGGATTAATTGGACCCAACGGGGCGGGAAAGACTACGGCGATGAGTATCCTGGCGACCTTGCTTTTGCCGGACGCCGGAACGGCCTGGGTTGATGGTCGGGACGTGGTGCGGGAACCGGAAGCCGTACGCAGCCTGATCGGCTATATGCCCGATTTTTTCGGGGTGTATGACGGGCTGCGTGCCGGCGAATACTTGGAGTTTTTTGCGGCAGCGTACCGGGTTCCGGTTCAAAAGCGAGCGCAATTGATTCAGAATCTCTTGGAATTAGTCAATCTTCCCGACAAAAGCGACGTTTATGTGGACACCCTGTCTAGAGGAATGAAACAGCGGCTGGCCTTGGCTCGTTGTTTAGTGCATGATCCGCCGGTTTTGATCCTGGATGAACCAGCTTCCGGGTTGGATCCCCGGGCGCGGGTGGAACTTAAGGAAATAATCCGGCAAATCAAGTCCCTGCAAAAGACGGTCTTGATCAGTTCCCACATCCTGCCGGAACTGGCGGAAATGTGTGATGAAGTAGCCATCATGGATCACGGCCGGCTGGTGACTTCGGGCCCGGTACTAGAAATAGTCCAAACTGCTCAGGGCGGCCGGCAGTTGAAAGCCCTAGTTCTGGAAAAAGCTGAAGCACTGGCCCAGTTTCTGGGTATGCAGTCCGGGGTGACCAGGGTCTGGGTCGAGGGTTTGACGGTGCATTTTTTCTACTCGGGAGACGATTCCCAACAGGCCCGGCTGCTGCAGGTTTTGGTGCAGCAAGGCTGGCCAGTCTTGGAGTTCACCGAGGTGAGGCGGAACCTAGAAGAGGCCTTTATGGCCGTAACTGGAGAGGAGGCCGAAGGGAATGGCGGAAATTAACCCGGTTTTGCTAAAGGAGCTTCGGCAGCGTTTTCGCCGAGGAAAGACGGCGGGGCTTTTATCCTTGTACCTCCTGGTGCTGGGCGGGTTTGTGCTGGCGATTATCTACCTTAATTGGCGAAACAGTCCGGGATTTTATCAGCCCGGGCGCAGTCGGGATATTTTTATGACCCTAAGTTTTGCCCAGTTAGGGCTGCTGGCTTTTGTGGCTCCCGCTTTAACCTCCAGTGTGATCAGTGGTGAACGGGAGCGGCAGACCTTAAATGTCCTCCTGACCACCCGTTTAACTACCAAGGGAATAATCTGGAGTAAGTTGGTGGCTTCGATTGCCTTTGTGGTGATTTTAATATTTGCCACTATGCCTTTGTACAGTATCGTCTTTTTATACGGGGGCATTGCGCCGGGACAGGTGCTGGGTACCTTTGGTTTTTATTTGTTAACGATGTTCTTTTTTGCTTGTATAGGTCTAACCTGTTCCACCTTTTTCAAGCGGACCGGAATCAGCACCCTGACTAGTTATGGTTTAGTTATGGCGCTGACCGGTGGAACCGGCTTTCTGGCGGCCTTTATTAACGAGGCAGGAAGAATTAATCGACCCGAAAGTATAGTCAATCCGGGTTTCTGGGCCTGGGTAGTCCAATTATTACAAGATACTAATCCGTTTTTTGTATTGATGGAGATTCTGGGTGAGGACGGGATAAAAACGGGAGTCTTTTTAGGGCTTTCCAGTTGGGGAGCATATACGGTTTTCTGCTTGGGGGTTGGATTTTTGCTGTTGTATTGGAGCAGCCGGCTGCTATTACCTAGAAAGAATCAGCATCGGTCAAAGCGAACTCAATAATTGTTTTTGATTCTTTCAGCAACAATAACAAAGACATTACAGTAATAGCCTGCTCAATTAGGCAAAAGCACCCGTATCAGCAGATGCTTTATACAACTTTTATTTAACAACTTAAAGAAGCTGCCCAACGAGCTCATCTACTCATCTATAACGGGATGCTTTTTTAATAATTTTTTATACCACATAAAGAATCGGGATGTTCCCCAACTTTTGGGAAACCAGTTCTCTAAGCACTGGCTCTACATCCTGGCGGACATCCGGGCGGTAGCAGTACTTGCCCCGGCCCCGGCCAGTCATCAGCGTTTGGTCGAAAAGCTCCGGACACTGGGGGAAGGCTTCGCGGTTGATGGCCCTGTGTACGTAGCTGTAGGTCATAAAGATGATCTCAATGAACAAGGCTTTTTTGGTTTTTTCCGTAAGTTCATCGGCAAGTTGCTCGAGCAGTTCCGTATACTCAGCTGCCCAATCATCTACCAGAATGACCGGTGCAATTAAAAGCCCCACCCGGTAGCCGGCATCGCTCATTTGGTTTAGTGCTTTTATACGGTTTTTCAGCGGCGAGGTGCCGATCTCTACCTGGCGAATAATCTTTTGGGGATTAACGCTCATCCGCATTATGACGCGGCCGCGGTGTTCCAGACCCAAGAGCGGTTCCACCATGTCGAATTTGGTGGGAAAGGTAATAAACCCTTTATCTTTAGGGGAAAAATTCTGGATCGTCCACTCTAAATTGCCGGTAATACTGTTCTCCAAAATAAGATCGCTGTTGCTGCCGAGTTCAAAGGTTAAGTCACTTGGCGCGGCTGCCGCGGTTTTCAGCAGTTTGTTCAGCATCTGCTCGCGGTTGACAAAAAGTCGCAGATAAGCGCATTTATTATAATTGCATACCAGATAGCAATACAAACACATGGCGCTGCAGCCGGAAGAGGTATACGGCACCAGAAAATCCGATACTTTATGATTGGGAACGTATTTATGGGTTTTACGGATACCGATGATCAGGCATCTTTTCATTTCAGCGAATTTTTTATTAGGATTCGTCCGCAGTTCCTCTATATTGTTATGGTTTTCAATCGTTATCCAGGGAACCTCGGAAAACCTTTCTTTTAAAAACCGGCCTAAGGCAAAGTCCAGCGCGGCCGGTTCGTAATATATTTTGTCTGGGAACAAATAACCATCCCCTACGCTCTATTTTTCCAAGCTGCTTCGTTAAAGGTAAAAGGTGTATTTTGATTTCCTGTAATAGACTGCCCCATGGTTTAGGACACCGGCTTTATTATATCCCGTTTTAAAAATATATATGGGCTCTTTTTAGATGCGCCTGCCTGAATCCGGAAGGGGGATTTATTTGGCAAAGGGATAATGCCGCTAATCGATTGACGCCGCAATTTATAAAACTTATGATAGAGATGTGTTGTGCTGAAGCGGAATATAAGATCGATTGACCTTATGCGTAGGAGTGGAGATACCGGATGCAGATACTGGTAGACGCAGATGCCTGCCCTGTTAAAGATCTTATCCTAAAAATTGCCAAGCAATATACCATTCCCGTGACCATGATAATTGATGCCGCGCATGAGCTGAAAGAGGAATACGGTCGAGTAATTACGGTAGACATCGAACGGGACAGCGTAGATTTTGCTTTAATGAAACTGCTCTCCCCGGAAGACATCGTCGTAACCCAGGACTTTGGCCTGGCTGCCTTGGTCTTAGGTCAAGGTGCGCGGGTTTTGAATCAAAATGGGCTGATCTATACGGAAGCTAATATCGATAAACTGCTGTTCGAACGTTACCTGGGTCAAAAGGTGCGGCGGGGAGGCGGGAGGACGACTAATCCCAAGAAAAGAACCAAAACGGATGACGCCCGGTTTGCCGCGGCTTTGGTTAGCCTGATTGAGCCGAATCACCCCAAAAGCAAAAGCCCATGCTGAATTTGAGCACTATTTGAAGCTAAATAATGCGGATATTTGGTGCCTTAAGGTGGTTGCCAGCGGCCCGTCTAAAGAGAAATCTGAACCATAATTTATTCCAGTATCGTTTTGTGAGTGCCGGTACGTCTTTTATTACTTGCCGTTGAAACAGCCAATTATTTAGGGATTTTTATACTTTCTTTATGTTATAATCAGACATTTTACTATATAATTATTTCGTCTGCTAAATTATTTATTAATTGTAGGTATATTTTCTATTCATTAAAAGGGAGGATTTAGGGTGAAAACAACGTATCGAAACGTCCTGATCGCCGTTGCTATCCTGTTGCTGTTTTTAGCTGTCAGCGGCTGCGGACAAAAAGAAGCGGCCGTAGAAGCGGGGCAAACCGTTATCAATGTAGAAACAGCCGTAGTTAAAACGATGGATATCACCCGGTATTCAAGTTATTCCGGCCAAGTAAAGGGGAGTCAGGAAGAAGCGGTTTTACCCAAGCTCTCCGGTCGGGTGACGGCCGTGCCGGTGACCGTAGGCCAATCCGTCCGGGAGGGACAAGTTATTGCCAGTTTAGACCGGAGTAAGCTGGAGGCAGTGGTCCGACAGGCTGAAGCCGCGGTTGCTTCCGCTGAGGCGGCTGTGGCTGCCAATGAAGTGCAGCGGCAGAGCGCTTTAACTAATTATGAGCGCACCCAGGAGCTGCACGCGGCCGGGGTGGTTTCCGATCAAGTGCTGGAAGCCGCCAAGATGCAGTATGATCTGCTAAATACCGGGGCGGCTGAAGCCGGGCTGGCGCAAGCCCAAGCTGGTCTTAATATAGCCCACCAAAATCTGGCGGACTGCGACATAACCAGTCCGATGAATGGAATTGTCGGCCGGATCGACGTCGCGGTTGGTGACACCGCAAATCCGATGAACCCAGTGGCGGTTATCAATAACACCGCAGACCTGGAAGTGGAAGTTAAGGTCAGTGAATCGGATGTACTATCGGTTAAGCCCGGTACTTCCGTTAAAGTGCGAGTTCAAGCGGTTAGCGAGGAACCGCTGACCGGGACAGTCAAGAGTGTGGCCTCGGTTGCGGATTCGGTCTCGCGTACTTATCCGGTTAAAGTCGCTCTGCCCAACAATGCGGAGCAGCCGGTAAAATCTGGCATGTTTGCCGAGGTTATGCTGGGGACCCAGCAAAGGACGGGCGTTTTGGGAATTCCGATGGCCGCGGTCCTGCCCAAAAGCGGGGAGAACATTGTGTATGTGGTAAATGGGAACAGCAGTGCGCAGGTGGTGATCGTTGAAACCGGCCTGAACGACGGTATTTATACTGAGGTTACCAAAGGGCTCCAGGAAGGTCAGCAGGTGGTCACGAAAGGCAATACGCTCATTGACGAAAGTAGCGTGCTAACTTTTACTGACGGAGGAACAGCCCAATGATTAGGAGAATTGCCCAGTTTGCCTTGAATCGGCCGGCCGCGATTATCGTAATGATTGCCGCGATTGTGATCATTGGGATCATGAGCGTATACCAAATGCCTACGGACTTGCTGCCGGAAATGGATTTGCCTTACGCCGCGGTTATCACCAGTTATAACGGGGCGGGACCGGAAGAAATCGAGGAACTAGTCAGTAAACCAGTAGAAAACGTGTTGGCTACCATCGGTAATGTAGACATAATCATTTCGCAGTCTCAGGCCAATATGTCCATTGTGCTGATCGGCTTCAACTACGGCACCAACATGGACAGCGCCATG
>CAZKWP010000087.1:7898-9789 GCA_964556555.1 uncultured Syntrophomonadaceae bacterium | reverse complement strand
TTCTGTGAAAAAATTTACCGTAGCAGTAGTTGGCGCAACCGGTGCAGTTGGTCAGGAAATGCTGAAAATTTTAGAGGAACGGAATTTTCCAGTCGGTGAGTTAAAGGCGTTAGCAGCACCCAACGAAGCCGGAACTTTGGTTCGTTTTAGGGGAGAAGACCTAATCGTGGAAGCCGCTGCCCCAGAATCCTTTGTCGGCTGCCAGATAGCCTTATTCGCGGCGGGCGAGGTCGTTAAGTGGCTGGGCCCGGAAGCAGTGAAACACGGAGCCGTGGTGATCGATAACAGCAATACTTTTCGCATGGACGAAAACGTTCCCTTGGTCGTGCCGGAAGTCAATCCGGAAGATGTCCGCTGGCACCAGGGGATTATTGCCAACCCAAACTGTTCAACCATCATCATGGTTGTGGCTTTAAAACCGATCCACGATGCAGCCCGGATCAAAAGAGTCGTTGTATCTACCTATCAGGCTGCGTCCGGGGCGGGAATTGCCGGTTTAAACGAGTTAGAGGCGCAGACCCGCCAGATTGTGGCCGGCGAAAAGGTGGTTCCAGAGGTATTCCAGTACCAATTGAGTTTCAATCTGATTCCGCAGATCGATGTATTTGAGGATAACGGATATACTAAAGAAGAATTGAAGATGCTTTATGAATCCCGTAAGATTTTACACCTGCCGGAACTCCCCGTAAGTGCTACTGCGGTGCGGGTCCCGGTTTCGCGGAGTCATTCGGAGTCGATTAATATTGAAACCGAGCAGAAATTAACCGTAACGGAGGCGCGGCGGATTTTAGCCAGCGCCCCGGGGATTATCGTGCAGGATGACCCAGCGGCCAAACAGTACCCTATGCCGCTGTTTGCGGCACATACCGATGAGGTTTATGTGGGACGGATTCGCGAAGACTTTTGGATTGAAAAAGGATTGAACATTTGGGTGGCAGCGGACCAGATCCGCAAGGGGGCGGCTACCAACGCGATCCAAATCGCGGAAATATTAATCAAAGAAAACTTAGTTTAAAGAGACTTAGTTTGGAGTAAATAACCAAATACCAGCTCTGAGCTAAGTTAAGGTAAGAATGGTTAAATAAGGGGAGCGATTATCGTGCGGATTATCGTTCAGAAGTTTGGGGGTTCTTCCGTTGCTTCGGCCAGCCAGCGGCAAAGGGTTTGCGAGCGCATAATTGAAGCGCAGCAAAATGGATTTTGTCCGGTGGTAGTGGTTTCAGCCATGGGGCGCGCCGGAGACCCGTATGCAACCGATACCTTGCTCGGACTGGTTCGAGAAGTTATAAATGATAGCCCGAAGCGGGAATTAGATCTATTAATGTCCTGCGGCGAGATCATTTCCAGCACGGTTTTAGCGGCGAGTTTAGTGCAGTTAGGACAAGAGGCCGCGGTTTTAACCGGACGGGAAGCGGGAATTATTACGGATAACAATTTTGGGGATGCCCGGATCATCCGGGTAGTGCCCAACCAAATTATCGAACACTTGCAGAAAAAAAGAATTGTGATCGTGACCGGTTTTCAGGGGACCACCGAAGCGGGGGAGGTTACAACCCTTGGCCGCGGCGGCAGTGATACTACCGCTTGCGCTTTGGGGGTAGCCTTAGGGGCTGAGGTTATTGACATCTTCACGGATGTAGAAGGAATTATGACCGCGGATCCGCGAATCGTGGAGGAAGCGCGGCTGCTAGACAGTGTAACTTATTATGAAATTGTTCATCTGGCGCAGCAAGGGGCAAAGGTTATTCACCCGAGGGCAGTGGAAATTGCGATGCAAAGCAGCATCCCGGTCCGGGTGCGATCAACGTTTTTGGACAGTCCCGGAACCTTAGTCAGCAATGCCGGCAACGGTTTGACTTCCGGCACCGATATCCGCAGCGACCGTTTGATA
>CAZKWP010000087.1:0-7888 GCA_964556555.1 uncultured Syntrophomonadaceae bacterium | reverse complement strand
GGCATCGCGCAAATTCCCCATGTTACGCAGCTTAAAATCCCGATTGACGCCCCAAACCAGTTGGAAGCGCCGGAAAAAATCTTCAAGGGTTTAGCTTTGGCCGGGATCAGCGTGGATTTTATAAACGTTCATCCGGAAACGGTAATCTTTACGGTAACGAATGAAGTGGCGGACAAAGCCGTAAAGATCCTGCGCAACCTGGATTTCGAGCCGCAGATTCGCCCGGACTGCGTTAAAGTTTCGGTGGTAGGCGCCGGAATGGCTGGGATGCCGGGGGTAATGGCTTCCATAGTCGAGGCGTTAGCCCGCGAGAAAATTCCAATTTTGCAGTCAGCTGATTCCCACACCACGATTTGGTGTCTGGTAGATAAGCCTTATCTGGAAGCGGCGGTACGCGCCTTACACCGGGCCTTTGCCTTAGGTTAGTTTAAAGTGAATTAATACTTTTACTGAGTGTTGGTTTTTCCGATTATTAAGAAGGGGTGGTGATAATCAAATGAAGGATTTTGGCAGAGTTTTAACGGCGATGGTCACTCCATTTGACTCGGCAGGCAAGGTGGCGCTTGAAAAGGCCCAGGCTCTGGCGGCACATTTGGTGGCTAACGGTTCAGATGGTTTAGTAGTAACCGGTACGACGGGTGAATCTCCAACCTTGAATCATGCTGAGAAACTTCAGTTGTATCGGGCGGTGGTAGAAGCAGTCGGCGATAAAGCCGCGGTGATTGCCGGAACTGGCTCCAATAGTACGGCCAGTACCCTGGAACTAAGCCAGGAAGCCGAAAAATTGGGCGTGGACGGGATTATGCTGGTGGTTCCCTACTACAACAAACCGAATCAGGAAGGAATGTACCAGCACTTTAAAACCGTGGCGGAACAACTTAAACTCCCGGTAATCCTGTATAACGTACCCGGCCGAACTTCGGCGAACTTACTGCCGGCAACCGTAGCCCGGTTAGCCCAAATTGACAACATCGTGGCCATCAAAGAGGCTTCCGGGAATATGGATCAGACTTCGGAGTTAATGCGCAGCCTTCCGGAGGGTTTCCGCGTTTATTGCGGTGACGATTCTTTGACCCTGCCGATGTTAGCCTTAGGAGCGCATGGGGTGATCAGTGTGGTTTCCCACATTGCGGGACCGGAAATTCAGGTGATGATCCAGAGTTTCCTGAATGGGGACCGGCTAAAAGCAAGGGAACTGCATTTGCGTTTATTCCCGTTATTCAAGGCGATGTTCGTTACCACGAATCCGGTACCCATAAAAACAGCTATGAACCTACAGGGACACCAGGTGGGGGCGCCGCGTCTTCCCTTGGTGGACGCTTCCGCTGCTGATCTGGAGCACATTAAAAACGCTTTAAAACAATTTGGCTTGTAGCACCCGGCTAATTCCGGCCAGGATTTAGTACCAGTTATATGCACCGAATATAGACTATACATAGCAGGATTTGTGAAAAAAGACCGGCGATTCCTGTCCCAGGCCTTACGAGAAAAGCGGCTGGGGACAGGATTTTTTGTTATTTACTTGCAACCTTAATTAGACCAAGGTATAATTATGGTTAAGCAGGTTGTTCGGTGTACCCCGGTAGAGTATCCCGGAATATCCGGGATTTGTTTATTTTTGGGCGGGAAAGCAATTAGCGGCTTGAACGGTTCTAAAAAAACCTTCAGTTTAGATTACCGGATAAATATAACCGATTCTGTTTAAATGGACGGGAAGCAGAATCAACGCAGGAGGTGTGGGTTTGTCAGCCAATGGAAAACTAAATATTATACCCTTAGGTGGGCTCGGAGAAATCGGTAAGAACTTAACAGTGATTCGTTATGGTCAAGACATTGTGGTGGTCGATTGCGGTTTGAAATTTCCCGAGGATGAGCTTTTGGGGATCGATGTGGTTATCCCGGATGTAACCTATCTAAAGGAGAACCGGGATTTAGTCCGGGCAATTGTGCTTACCCATGGACATGAAGACCATATTGGAGCTTTACCGTATGTTTTAAAAGAGCTTAATGTGCCGGTCTATGGTACTCAGCTAACTCTGGGTATTTTGAAACAAAAATTGATGGAGTACAGCCTTCCCGAGGTAGATCTGCGCGTGATCCGTCCTCGGGATACCGTAAAATTAGGGTGCTTCAAACTGGAGTTCTTTAGGGTAAGCCACAGTATCGCGGATGCGGTTGGGATCGCGATTCATACCCCCGTGGGTATTGTAGTGCATACCGGCGATTTTAAGATCGATCAGACCCCGATTGACGGATCGGTAATGGACTTTCACAAATTAGCCGAACTGGGAAACCGGGGAGTGCTGGTTTTGTTATCGGACAGTACCAATGCGGAGAAACCGGGGTACACTAAATCTGAGCGGGTCGTGGGCGAATTTTTCGACGATACGTTTCGGAATGCTCCCGGTCGGATTATTGTGGCCACTTTTGCTTCGAATGTACATCGTTTGCAGCAGGCGATCACTATGGCGGTGAAGTATGGCCGTCGGGTGGCAGTGATTGGCCGGAGCATGGAAAATGTAGCCCGTATCGCCCATGAATTAGCTTATTTACAGATCCCCGAAGGAATTATGATCGATGTAGGCGAGATAAACCGAGTCCCGCCGGAACAGCTGGTGATCTTGACCACCGGCAGCCAGGGAGAACCGATGTCCGCTTTGACCCGGATGGCTATGGCGGATCACCGCTGGGTAGAAATCGTCCCCGGCGACACGGTGGTCATCTCGGCCATCCCCATTCCCGGAAACGAGAAGCTAGTGTCCCGTACGATTGATCTCTTGTTCAAAGAAGGAGCAGAGGTCATTTACGAGGCCGCGGCTGGGATGCACGTTTCCGGTCATGCCAGCCAGGAAGAACTGAAGCTGATGCTAAATTTAATCCGTCCAAAGTTTTTTATTCCGGTGCACGGAGAGTACCGACACCTGAAAAAACACGCTCAATTAGCTGAATGCCTCGGGATTCCGGCGGAAAACATTTTTGTGGCGGAAAATGGCCAGGTTTTGGAATTTACCAAGGAGAAAGGGTACAAGAACGGCCGGGTTACTTCTGGCCGCGTCCTGGTGGATGGACTCGGGGTTGGAGATGTAGGCAATATCGTGCTCCGCGATCGGAAACAGCTGTCCGAAGAAGGAATTATGATCGTGGTGGTAACGATTAATAAAGAATCAGGCCGGGTAATGACCGGTCCGGATATAGTATCGCGCGGCTTTGTCTATGTCCGCGAATCCGAGGCCCTCATGGAAGATGCTCGGGAACGGGTGCGACAGGCCTTGGAGAAGTGCGAACTGCAGCAAGTTACCGAGTGGGCGACGATAAAATCCAACATCCGGGATGTGCTGGGGAAATTCCTTTACGAACGCACCCGTCGCCGGCCGATGATCCTCCCGATTGTGATGGAAATCTAAACCAACAAAACAATTGATTAGACAAACGCTTAAGGCAACCCGCCCGGCCGCAAACGGCCGTTGGCGGGTTATTTTTTGTACGTGGTGCAAATTTTTATGGAGTGTAATTTATGCGGATTTAACTTTTAGTCACCATCCGTATCTACGGTGAGATTAAGACTTAACAACCTAGCGTCAGGAAAAGGAAAGGCGTATGATTCTCTTGCGCAAGGCGAATACTACCATAAATAATTTATAACTAATTATATGGGGTCAGGAGAGAGAATGATGGTTAAGAATTCGGACTTGGTGATGGAAACCACTCCTAACGAAGACGAAGATGTAAAAAAACCGGCGCGTCCCGCTAAGGAACGACGAAAATCCGGCAATAAAAAGCTGGATACCATTCGAGAATTAGGCCAGATGGAGATCCCGGAAATGCGGGGTAATATTCATTGTTTGCCGATAGTCGGTCAGGTGGAAGGACATTTAATTATGCCCCCGCAGAACAAAACCACCAAATATGAGCATGTCATTCCCCAACTCGTAGCGGTCGAACAGAACCCGGAGATTGAGGGCATGCTGATTATTTTAAATACCGTAGGGGGAGATGTAGAAGGTGGTTTGGCGATTGCGGAAATGATTGTGGGTATGTCTAAACCTACGGTTTCCCTGGTACTCGGTGGGGGTCATTCTATTGGAGTACCGATTGCGGTGGCGGCATCCTATTCTTTTGTGACTGAATCAGCCACTATGACGGTTCACCCGATCCGCCTAACCGGCTTGGTGATCGGCGTGCCTCAGACCTACGAATACCTGGACAAAATGCAGGACCGGGTGGTGCGCTTCGTAACCCAGCATTCTCATGTAACCGAAGAAAAGTTTCGGGAACTGATGTTTCGCACGGGCGACCTGGCGCGGGACATCGGGACGGTCCTGGTGGGCCGGGATGCGGTGGAGTGCGGACTGATTAATGAGATTGGCGGGTTGGGTCAGGCGGTCCGGAAATTAAAAGAATTAATTCAACAGCAAAAAGAATCTAAGGGGGTTCCGATCCAATGATCCACTACAGCCCGTTGGATCCTTTGGAAATATGGACGGATCCGACTGTGCCGGAACCGGTCCTGGAAGAGGACGTCCTGGATGGGGTGCGGGTAATCCTGCGTAAAGAAGATGGGATGTCTTGGAGCATAGTACAGATTATCAGTACCGATCCACAGGATTTTTTGCGGCCGGAACTGCAGCCGGGCACCCGAATCGAACAAACGCCCACAATTAGGCAAAGTGGTTAAACAGCTAAGTTTGACGTGTCTCGCGGCCAATTAATTAAAAGGCCTTATTCCTTATTCCTGTTTAAAGTACAGCAAACGCTTCTTTTAAGACTCGCACCTTAAGACTGGTGCCTTCGCCGGTGCTTAAGCCGGGGGAATTGCCTTGAATAATGCGCGTAACTATCCTTACTCCCAAAGTTCCCGCTGGTGAACTGAAGGAGTATTTTTTTCGAGCTGTTTGAATAGCTAAAGGCCAGTACAGGCAACCCTTAAGGATTATTTATTGGAAATGTTTTTCTTGTTTGCTAATTAGAGTGTTATAATACTGTTTATACAGCGTGCTTCAAGGTTTTCATTATTTTAGCTGCAGTTCAGATGAAACGCCCGTTTTTAACCGGGTTATTAACCTAAAAATATAGTTTTTAAAATATAAATAAATGGTACTTAATAAAGGAGGTAATTTTCATGGGCCGTAAGCGCTGGGCCTGGACGATTATCGGGATGGTTTTGGTGTTTTTGGTCATCGCCTATGTGGTAAAAGACTCCAACTCTAACATGGCGAACCGATTAACCAACTGGCAAGAACAAGTGGTTGAAGGCAGCGGAACCAGTAAAATTTTACAACTGACGGTAGACGGAACCATAACCCAGAGTCAGGACATGTTTAGTACGAACAGCTTTAATGCCGGAGATTTTATTTCCCAGTTAGATCAGGCTATAGAGGACGATGCGGTAAAAGCAGTAGTAGTCATGGTAAACAGTCCCGGCGGGGAGGTAGTAGCCTCCGATGAAATCCACCGTAAAATCCTGGAAACCAAACAAGCCGGGAAACCAGTAATCATTAGCATGGGGGCAATGGCCGCTTCCGGGGGCTACTATATCTCAGCTCCGGCCAATCGTATTTTTGCCAATCCCAGTACTTTGACCGGGAGCCTCGGGGTAATTTTTACCCTTCCTAATTATCAGGGGGCGGCTGATTGGCTGGGTTACAAAGAAAATGTAATCAAGAGCGGGAGACATAAAGATATTGGCAATCCGCTCCGGGAACTTACCCCAGAGGAATGGGATATTTTCCAAAAACTAGTAGACGAGAGTTACCAGCAATTTGTAGATATAATTGCGGAAGGTCGGCAAATCCCGCGGGAAAAGGTTTTGGCCATGGCGGACGGCCGGATTTACTCAGGCCGGCAAGCCAAGGAACTAAATTTAATTGATGAGTTTGGCTCCCTGGAGGATGCTACCAACTACGCCATCCAGAGCGTCGGTTTGGCCGATGCCCAGATTATTCAGTATTCGCGGCCAGTTACCTTCCGGTCCTTACTTTATGGGGTCAATCAGCGAACCGATTCTGTCGCCAAGGCGCTCCAGCCGTTCATGTCCAGAGTTTCGGCAGAGCCAAGATTGCTCTATTTGTTTGAAATGTGAGGGTTATAGGATAAGAGAGGGGGAAGCGCCTTGACCGATAACCTGACTCCCCAGGAGGAGATTCGTTACGCGGGATTTTGGATCCGATTGATGGCTTATATTTTGGACTCGCTGGTCCTGCTCGCGGTTAACCGGGTTTTAACTGATTTCCTTGGCCTGGATTGGCCAAGGAATTTTCTGGGCTTAAATTACCCGGAACTGATCATTAGCCTGGCTTATTTCGTGGTCCTGACCGTGGTTTACGGTCAAACCGTAGGCAAGATGGCGCTCGGGATAAAAGTGGTCAGTCAGGATGGGAGGACAAATTCGTGGGGACCGATCTTACTGCGGGAAACCATCGGTAAATTCCTGTCCAGCATCATTCTCCTGATCGGGTACTTGATGATTGCTTTTGATGGGAAAAAGAGAGCGCTGCATGATCGGATTGCGGAGACTTATGTGGTCAGGGTTGACCAGGAGGGCTGAGGCAGGCCCTGGCCGTGACTGGCTTGGCCTTTTTGGGTCTTTATGGTATAATTGACACGCACTGCTTAATAACCATAAATTGTAAATAAAGCAACTGAGTGAGGGGGAGTGGTACCTTGACCATCGCGGAGGCGGCTTTATTAGGAATTGTACAAGGACTGACGGAGTTTTTGCCGGTCAGCAGTTCGGGACATTTGGTAATAATCCAGCATTTTCTGGGATTTCAGGAGCCGCCCCTTACTTTCGACGTCTTTGTCCACCTCGGGACGGTGCTGGCGGTCATTGCCGCTTTTTGGTCCGAGATCGTGGATATAATCCGCCGGCCGACCCAAAGAATTGTTTTAATGATTCTGATTGGCGCCGTCCCCACTGGGATCATCGGTGTCCTGTTTAAACCGATTTTTGAAGGCTTTTTTGCCTCACTGCTGGTGGTGGGGATCGGTCTTTTAATTACCGGGTTTTTATTGTGGTTCTCGGAACGTTTTGCTTTTGGGTATAAGCAGGAGCGAGATATGACGATTGCCGATGCATTGATCATTGGCACCATTCAAGGGGTAGCGATTACCCCCGGCATATCGCGTTCCGGTTCGACGATTGCCGGCGGTCTTTTGACCGGTCTGAACCGGGAGTTGGCGGCCCGCTATTCTTTTCTCCTGTCGATCCCGGTTATTTTGGGCGCCAGTCTGCTGGAGGCTAAGGACCTTTGGGGAAATCCCGCCAGTATAGACTACCTGCCCCTGATTGTGGGTTCGGTAACTGCTGTAATTGCCGGCTACATTGCGGTTAAGGTGGTTATTAAAATCGTGAAGCAGGGAAGACTCAGCATCTTTTCTTATTATTGCTGGGCGGTGGGCCTGCTGCTCATCGCCAGCCGGTTATTTTTTTAGTGGCAGGTGGGAGATATGGCCAAAACGATCAAGTCTGGCCGAACTCTACGAAAAGCTAAACCCATAAATGAAACCCAAACCCGCAAGCATGAATTTGTGGGTATTTTGCTTTTTGCGTTTTCCTGTTTATGCATCGTCAGTTTATATTTGGCCCCGGTCAACAGCCTGACTCCGCCGGTTACCGGGATATTTGGCAACTTATTAGCCCAAGTCCTGACCGGACTTGCGGGAAAGGCTCGGTATTTACTGGCGGTTTTAATGGGATTCTGGGGCTTTGCCATAATCATGCAAAAACGTTGGCCGTTGGCCGGTCGTCGCATGTATGGTTTTCTGGCCTTCTTTTTGTGCGGACTTACCTTACTGCATCTGCCGTTCATCTGGAGTGATAATTACTGGGTAATTAGCCGGCATGGGGCCGGCGGGGGTCTGATGGGGGCGGTACTGGCCTGGACCCTGG
>CAZKWP010000086.1:0-9983 GCA_964556555.1 uncultured Syntrophomonadaceae bacterium | reverse complement strand
GCACAGCTTACACTTGGCCGAGGTCTGGGACCCGCAAAAGGCGGAGAAAATTGATGAGGTTTTAGTTGCGGTCATGTGGGCTCCCCGCAGCTACACCGGCGAGGATGTCGTGGAACTGCAGGGGCATGGCGGCCGTTTTGTAATCCAGGAGGTGCTGCAGGCGGTACTTAGGGCCGGGGCGCGTTTGGCCGAGCCGGGAGAGTTTACGAAAAGGGCGTTCTTAAATGGCCGGCTCGACCTGGTCCAAGCGGAAGCAGTAATTGATTTGATTAAGGCGCGGAGTGAAGAATCCCGCCGGTTGGCCCTGCGGCAATTAGAGGGAAGGTTGTCGTCCGAGATTAAAACCCTGCAGGAAAAATTAGTGGGGATTATTGCGGGCATGGAAGCGGTGATGGATTTTCCGGAAGAAGGAATTCCCTCCTCGGATAATGAAAGCACGGAGCTTAAAAAAGTGCTTAAAGAAGTGAAGCGGATCCTGGAAGGAGCCAAGGGCGGCCGGGCGATTCGGGAAGGGATTAAAGTCGTGATTATCGGCAAGCCGAATGTAGGGAAATCCAGTTTATGGAACACTTTGATCGGGGAGGAACGGGCGATTGTAACCGATATTCCGGGAACTACCCGTGATTCGTTAGAAGAAGAGGTAGTGGTTCGGGGGATACCCTTAAGGCTCATCGATACCGCCGGGATTCGGGAGACGATGGACCGGGTCGAGCAGATTGGCGTGGAAAGGACCCGGGAAATGCTTCGGCGCGGCCAATTGGTAGTGGTTATCTTCGATGCCGGGGAAGGTATTGGAGCCGAAGATAAAAAGGTGGTAGAATTAGTCTCAGGGCTGTCCGCTTTGTTTGTGATCAATAAAACTGACTTGGCAGAGCAGAAAATAACCGCAGCGGAAATAGCGGAAATTCTGCCGGGTGAGACTGTAATCTGGACCTCCATGAAAGAAAAACGGGGCATTGACGAGCTTAAGGAAGCCATCATAACCAAGGTTCTCGGCAGTATCGAGACTGGCGGGGAGGAGTGGCTGGTCAGCAGCATCCGGCAGGAAGAAGCAATAAGAGGCTGTCTAAACGCGGGAAATACAGCGCTGGAGGCGTTCGGCGCCGGTTTGCCGGCGGAGTGTGTATTAATCGACCTTTATGAGGCTTTAGATAATTTAGGCCAAATCACCGGCGAGTCGGTGAGCGAGCAGGTATTGGACCGAATTTTTGTGGAGTTTTGCATTGGGAAGTAGAGGGATGAGGCTTGGAGTATAAGGCGGGGGACTATGATGTGGCGGTTATTGGCGGGGGTCACGCCGGGTGTGAGGCCGGACTGGCCGCTGCGCGGATGGGCTGTCGCACGGTATTATTCAGTATCAGTGTGGAGGGAATTGCCTTAATGCCCTGCAACCCCTCAGTCGGGGGGCCAGGCAAGGGCCACTTGGTCCGTGAGGTTGATGCACTGGGCGGAGAAATGGGCCTTAATCTGGATAAGACGTTTATCCAGGTGCGTCGGCTCAATACCGGGAAAGGCCCGGCGGTCAGGGCTTTGCGGGCGCAGGCGGATAAAAAAGAATACCAGAAAGAGATGCTGTGGACCCTTTTACATCAGGAGAATCTGGATGTAAAACAGGCGATGGTCGAGAAAATTTTAGTTAAAGGCGACCGGGTAACCGGGATCGTAACCCGAAACGGAGCCGTGTTTAATTGCCAGGCTGTGGTCATAACAACCGGTACCTATTTAAGAGGCCGGGTTATTATTGGCGAGGTAGCCTACGACAGCGGACCGCACGGCCAATTTCCCTCGGTTGGTTTAGCCAGGTCCTTGACGGAATTAGGCATAAACCTGGAACGGTTTAAGACTGGCACGCCGGCCAGGGTGAATAAGAAAACGATTGATTTCAGTAAAATGGTCGAGCAGCCAGGGGATGCGGAAGGGTGGAATTTTTCATTTTTAAATGAAAGAATCCAAAGAGAGCAGATGTCCTGCTGGCTTACCTATACCAATTCTCAGACGCACGATATTATTATGAATAATTTGGACCGGGCGCCGCTGTTTTCGGGATTTATTAAAGGGGTTGGACCCCGTTATTGTCCGTCCATTGAAGATAAGGTAGTGCGCTTTCAGGGGAAAGAGGGACATCAGGTTTTTTTGGAACCGGAAGGCAAAAGAACCAACGAAATTTACGTACAAGGAATGTCTACCAGCCTGCCCGAAGATATTCAGATTCAAATTATCCGGAGTTTAAAAGGGATGGAGCAGGCTGAAATCATCCGGCCTGCCTATGCGATTGAGTATGATTACATTAAAGGCGATCAGTTAAAGTTAACCCTGGAAACCAAAAAGGTCAGCGGGTTGTTTTCAGCCGGCCAGATCAACGGCAGTTCCGGTTACGAAGAGGCCGCGGCGCAAGGATTGATCGCCGGGATTAACGCGGTGCAGTACATTAAAGATAAAGAACCTTTAATCCTCAAACGGTCGGATGGTTATATCGGGGTGCTGATTGATGACCTGATCACCAAAGACAACTGGGAACCGTACCGGATAATGACCGCTCGGGCGGAGTACCGCTTATTGCTGCGAGAGGATAATGCGGATTTGCGTTTGACCGAGTTGGGCCGGCAGGTCGGCTTGGTCACGGATGAAAGATGGAACCGTTTTGAAGCCAAAAGGGCCGCCTTAGCCGGGGAGCGGGAGTGGCTTTGTAAAACCCCGGCATCCGCGAAAGACCTAAAACTTAAGGAATGGCTGCGGGAAAAGGGCAGTACGGAACTAAAACAAAACACCACCCTGCTCGAGTTGCTGCGTCGGCCGGGAATCCTGCTTAATGAATTGCGGGAGTTAATGGGCCGGGAGGCAGCGGGAGTCGCGCCGGAAATTATCGAAGAACTGGATATTGAAATTAAATATGAAGGTTATATCAAAAAACAAAAAGATCAAGTGGAAAGGTTTCTAAAACTGGAAGGCAAGAAAATTCCGGCTGATTTGGATTATGCCGGGGTGCACGGTTTATCGACTGAAGGACGCCAAAAATTAAGCAGCAAGCGCCCGGAAACGATTGGCCAGGCCGGGCGCATCGGCGGGGTTTCACCGGCGGATCTGGCGGTTTTACTGATTCATCTGGAGCAGCGGAAAAGGAAAAAAGTAGAAGCTGATAAACCCCCAGCATAAATTAAGAAGGGGAACAGGGGTGAGCAATGGAGATTAAGGTCCGCGAATTGATCCGGCAAGGGGCCCGGGATTTGGGCGTTCAATTAGAAGAGCTCGGGGTAAAGCAAGTGGAGTGGCTGACTAAGCGCCTGCTGCGGGAGAATGAACGCTTTAATTTAACCGCCTTAAAGACCGAGGAAGAGATAGTAATTAAGCATTTTCTGGATGCCTGGGCGTGTTGCTCGCTAATCGGGCCGGCCGGCAAACTAATCGACATTGGTTCCGGAGCGGGTTTTCCGGGATTAGCCCTTAAAGTCGTTCGGCCACAGCTGGAGATTATCATGGTGGAGGCGATCCGCAAAAAAGTCGGTTTTATTGCTGAGTGTATCCAGGAACTGCAGTGGTCCGGGATTCAGGCCTTGACGGGCCGGGCCGAAGAAATAGGCCGGGAAGCGGGCTTAAGAGCCAGTTTCGACTACGCCACCAGCCGGGCCGTGGGACACTTGGCGGAGGTGGCGGAATACGGACTGCCGCTCTTAAAAATCGGCGGGTTGCTGATTGCGCCAAAGGGACCGGAAGGAAACGCGGAAGCAGTGGAAGCGGCCGGGGGGATCAAGGCGTTAGGCGGAAAAATTGAAGAAGTACAGTGGATTTCCCACCCTTTGCTGCCCGGACGATGTCTGGTCTGCATCCGCAAAACCGGCGCCACCTCGGATCGTTATCCCCGGAGAGTGGGCATACCCCACAAAAGGCCATTAATTAGCAAACTAACCGTTTAAAGAGGAAGGATTTTAATCACATCAGGCGAATTAGCTTGAGTAGGTAAGCCAATACGGAAGCCAAGGAGCGGTTTTACAGGGAGGCGGGGGTTATAAAATGGGCAGAGTAATCGCGATAACCAATCAAAAGGGAGGGGTAGGTAAAACTACTACCGCGGTAAACTTAGGCGCTTGTCTGGCGCAGGCGGGCAAGCGGGTATTGATCGTTGATATTGACCCGCAGGGCAATGCTACCAGCGGGTTGGGCATCAACCGCACCGATCTGGAACACAGCATCTATGATGTGTTGATTAATGGGGTTGGCATCCAGGAAGTAATCATACAGGCAGGCGTGGACAATCTGTTTGTGGTCCCGGCTACCCTGCAGCTCGCCGGGGCGGAAATAGAACTGGTATCGCTAATTGCCCGGGAGGTTAAACTGAAAAAAGCCCTGGAACGGGTTAGAGATGAATACGACTATATATTGATTGACTGTCCGCCGTCTTTAGGTTTACTCACCTTAAATGCCTTGGCTGCCTCCGATCGGCTCTTGATTCCTATTCAAAGCGAATACTACGCTCTCGAGGGTCTGGGACAATTAATGCATACGATTCAAATCGTCCGCAAACACTTAAACCCGGCACTCGATTTAGAAGGCGTTTTACTGACCATGTTTGATGGTCGGACCAATTTAAGCATGCAGGTGGTAGAAGAGGTAAAGGAATTCTTTAAAGATAAGGTTTTCAAAAGCATTATTCCCCGCAATGTGCGTCTCAGCGAAGCCCCCAGCCATGGTCTGCCCATCATTATATACGATAACCGCTCCAAGGGGGCGGAGATGTATGTCGAGCTGGCCAAGGAGGTGATCGCCAATGATTAAACGGGGCCTGGGCCGCGGCTTGGAAGCGCTGCTGCCGGGAGCGATCAAGGATGAGGAAGCGGTCAATGAAGTTAAAATCTCGTTGATTGAGGCCAATCCTAACCAACCGCGCAAGGTTTTTGAGGATGACAAATTAGCCGAGCTGGCGGCCTCAATCCGCGAACACGGCGTGGTACAGCCGATAATTGTTCGACCAATCGAAGGGGGAAAATACCAACTGATTGCTGGGGAGAGACGCTGGCGCGCGGCCCTGCTCTTAGGCCTAAAGAAGATACCCGCGGTGATCAAGCATATCAGCGAAGCGGAAGCCCGGGAGATTTCGCTGGTCGAAAATTTACAGCGCGAGGATTTAAATCCGCTGGAAGAGGCGGAAGCTTATCGGGAATTGCTGCAGGAATATGCTTTTACCCAGGAAGGTTTAGCCAAACGGATGGGCAAGAGTCGTCCTTACATTGCCAACGCTCTCAGGCTGTTAGGTTTGTCGGAGGGATTAAAGCAGAAGGTGCGCCAGGGGGCATTGACCACTGGTCACGCCAAGGTTTTGTTGGGGGTAGCCGATATTGAGGAACGGGAACGGGTAGGCCAGAATATCGTTGAAAAGCGTTTATCCGTGCGGGAAGCAGAGCAGTTAGTTCGGGAGGCTGCCGAAGCCAAGCTGAAAGAATTAGAAGGATCAAACGAGTCAGACGTATTAAATGAATCAAACGCAGTGGACGAAATAAACAAATTAAACGAATCAAATGGATTAAATGGATCAAACCCTCCCGCCGCAGAAAGACCCCCGGGTACGATTAAATTTAAATTCACTCCCTTGGCAGCCGAACCCGGGCCTAAGCCCAAGCCGGTTAACCCGGAAATCAATTATTGGGAAGAGCGGTTAAGGGAAAAGTTTGGCACCAAGGTTAAAGTTAAATGGAGCGGTCAGGGAGCCGGCACTATCGAAATCCAGTTTTACGGATTGCCGGACCTGGAACGGATAGATGAAATTTTAGGCGGAAACAAGGCGGGATAAGCCCAGGGTGGTTCCGCAAAAAGCAGCTTAAATAAGCCGTTTAAGGGAATATATAAAGGAAATAGCCAATTGACTTGGAGGGGCAAATGTTCCACGTGGAACATTTGCCCAGATTTAACCGGACAAGCCTTAGAAAAGGGGAATGTTCCACGTGGAACATTCCCCTTATGATAACAAGGGTGTCCATTGCGGAGGTAACTGGCGAGGGCGAAATACGACAAATTTCGGGAGGGGACTGTCCCCTGAATGTTCCACGTGGAACATTTGCGCAGGGGATCTAATCTTGCAGCGCATAGTACATAGACTAACAAATTTAGCGGTAGAGTAATAAGCATATAATAAGGATACGTTAATGCTACCGAAAGAGGTGATTTGTATAATGCATATTAAGCCGTCCGCAGCAATCCGCAAAAACTATAATGAGATTTCCGAGTTATGCAAGCGGTCAGGAGAACCGGTCTATCTTACGAAAAACGGAGAAGGGGATCTCGTCGTCATGGATATAGAAACCTTTGCAAGAAGGGAGAGCATGCTTAGGCTACGGGAAAATCTGGTTGCTGCAGAGGAAGGTAGGCTGAACGGTAAACCAGGTCATTCCATTGATGAGGTATCTACTATGATGAAAGCAGCAATTCGAGAGGTACTAGATGGGCAGCGAACATAAACGGTACAACGTAGTTATTTCCGATGAGGCCACACAAATGCTGATAGCACACGCACGATTTCTGGCACAGGTCTATTATGACAGCTGCCGCCCAAGCCGCTATAGAAACAAAGACCAATCGAAGTAAGGTTTTAATTAAGACAAAAAATGCCAAACGGCGGTTTTGAAATAACAATCAAAGCCGCCGTTTTCCGTGCGCCCGGCACCGGGCGCAGTCTAAAGTAAGCGTTTAAGTTTTTGGTTTGATATCGGCTGAGGCGATAAAGCTATTTAAGCAAGCGTAAACCTCGGGGAGGGGGAGTTTTAATTTTTCGGCCAGCTGCCGGCACGATTCAAACTCGGGTTTTCCCCGTCGGTACCAACCTCCCTGAACCACCGGGGCCCAGGACCATTTTACCTTAATCGGTCCCAGCGGGGTTTCCAGCTCAGTGATTTCACGCGCTAAACTTAGCCGCTGTTCCGGTCGCAGCCTAAGCCCCAGGCTGGTGCTTTCCCTTAAAATGATCGGGACAATCTGGGAAATGGAGGTGGTTGCAGCTAAAACAGCCAACTCAATCCCGGGACGATTTTTCTTCATCTGCACCTGGCGGCAGATTATTTCCAAGGCTCCCGCGTGTTCCAGGCGCTGACGCAGATAAGTGAACCACTCGGGATTCATATCGTCCAGGGTGCACTCCAGGATATAGATGTTTTCGAGCTGCCAGTTTTTCGGATCCGGTCGATTCGGGGGAGCCGAATCAACTGAAGCAGGGTCATTGTCAGCCATATTGGCAGCGCCAGAGCTTCCAAGGGCTGGGGGAAGGGTGTTTAGGAGGAGGTCGGACATAAGTTCACCGGGGTCCGCGGTCAATTGGCCATGATTATCGCAGACGTCCAAATCGCCAATCCACAAACGGAGGATGTTAGGATAATCCATGGTTTTGCTGCCGGCCCCGTACCCGATCCGCTCGATCCGCAGTGGGGGAAGTCGGTTAAATTGACTGGCGAGCGTGGTAATCAACGCTGCCCCGGTAGGAGTTACCAGCTCCCCTTCAATACCGGTGGCAAACATGGGGATGCCGCGACACAGCTCCAGGGTGGCCGGAGCAGGATTCGGAAGGATTCCGTGCTGGCAGATAATCGGCCCCTGGCCGAAAGGAAGAGCGGAAGCGTAAATTTCTTCAATGCCCAAGATTTCCAGACCGAGGAGGGTTCCAATAATGTCGACGATCGCGTCTTGCGCCCCAACCTCGTGGAAATGAACCTGTTCCAGGGGCAGGTTGTGTACCCGGGCCTCTGCGTGGGCTAACCGCTGGAAAACCATCAGGGCGTAACTTTTAACCCATTCCGAAAGGGCGCTTCCTTTAATCAGGGCTTCAATATCCCCTAAATGCCGGAAGGGAGGGGCCAAATCGGTAAATTCAATTATGACCTGCGTAGCGGCCAGGCCTTTTTTTTGTACTTTTTGGCCGCTGAGCTTAAACCCGTTAAAACCCGCTTTTTTCAGCTCTGCTTCCAATTGTTCGGGCTCGACGCCGGCGCTCACCAGTGCCCCCAGGCACATGTCGCCACTAATTCCTCCGAAACAGTCAAAGTAAGCCAGACGCAAATCTATTCCCCCATTCAGGCGCTAATCCTTTATGGGTTATTTTAGACTGTTTCATTTGCCGCTGTCAAAAAAATCCACCAAGATTGAGGTTTAATCCATATTACTTGATAAATGTCGGTCCACACCGGCAGCCGCCGCTGTCTCAGGCAGAAACCAATCAGGATTAAACGGGGAGCTGGCAGCTTTAAGCCGCGTGCAGTAACAAGCCGCATAATAAATGCTCTGTGCGATCAGCCTGGCCATTTTCATAACTAAACTAAGCCGGGTATTTTGCAGCACCATAAATTCCAGGTAGCCGCCCACATTGACAATGCCCGAGATACTGATATCACCTACCGGAGGCAAGCGCTTATTTACACCCGAACCCGGGTACAAAGGCCCCGGTTTTACGGATATATACCCTACGCTTTCCGGTTTCCCCAAACAAGCGTCGACTGCTACTATAAAGGGAGCGGCGGTTTGCTGTGCGATGGAATCCATGATTTCAGCCAGGTTGTTGGCGTGCACGGGTGTGTCCAGGGTGCCGTAAACCCGAAAAAGGCCCCGTTCCAGGTTTTGCAGCCTAGTGCCTACTAAAGGGCCCAAACTGTCCCCAGTTGATCTGTCGGTGCCGATGCAGACGATAAGGGCGGGATTTTGCCAACCGGGATTCAGGTGTTCAAATTGCCGGGATAAGGAATCCGTCATTTGGCTTAAACCCAACGGGTCCCCCAGACGAATTCTAATGCCGGTGTCGAACGGATGCTCCATGTTGCCTCCCAATTCTAAACTGGACTTATATATATACAAGGCTTTTCTCAGTTCAATTAGTAACGGTTACAAGTGCCGGACTGATTGAATCTTTTTTATTTTTGCCCAGATACACTGGGCAGATACATTTTCCTAGTTTAATTGAATCGTTTAGACAATTAGCGGTTCAAGAATCTATAGGCCAAGCATAAAAATATACAGAAACGAGGGGGGGATTAGTTGAGCTTAATGAAGGCTAGGGCCGGCAGCGCTATAATCCCCAAGGTGGCTTTTAGCTATGCCGGGGCCATCGTGGGCGCAGGGTTTACTTCTGGACAAGAATTGATGCAGTTTTTTGTTAATTTAAAATCCGGTCATATCCCGGCGCTAATCCTAACTACCGTCTTATTCGCGGTTTTTGGCTGGGCTACCCTGTGCCTCAGCCAGGTTTACCGCAGCGCGGATTATGGCAGTTTTTTAAAGTGTCTGTTAGGTACTAGGGCGGCTCGGATTTTTGATGGGCTAATCAGTTTCTTTTTGCTGGGCACCCTGGGGATTATGATGTCGGCAGCCGGAGCGGTTTTTGAAGAACACTTGGGTGGGTCGTTCCAAATAGGCGTCGCCTTGCTAAGCTTAAGCGTCGGCTTGGTGCTTATCTCCAAGGTGCAGGGAGTTTTTTGGCTGAATACCGTCCTGATGCCGGCCAAGTTTATCCTGGTTTTAATCGTCGGGGGACTTATCTTGCTTAGTCCGGGGCATCCGCTAGCCGGGTCGGAACTGAAATTAATGTATGCGGAGCCAATAACCCAATCCTGGTATTTGGCAAGTCTGCTTTACGTTGCTTATAACTTGATCCTGGGTTTGGCCGTGCTGACCTCGTTGGGCGCGGCTGCTTTGCACCCGAAACTGAGTTGGGCCGGAATCTGGGGTGGTTTGGGACTGGGGGCTTTTGCCGGGATTATCGTGGCCGTATTGGCGGACAATTGGCCGGCCGTAACCGGGTACCAGGTACCTATGCTCTTTCTGGCCGGTCAGGTTCATCCTGGAATCGATTTCGTATATACCTTGGTTTTGGGAATGGGTATTCTGACCACCGGGGTGGCATGCGCTTATTCGCTGACCGTCCGGGTTCAGTACTGGTTTAAACGATCCTATAATACAACCTTGCTGCTGGTTTTGCTTCTGGCGCTGCCGCTGGCCCCGTTAGGTTTTGCCCGGCT
>CAZKWP010000085.1:0-10082 GCA_964556555.1 uncultured Syntrophomonadaceae bacterium | reverse complement strand
AAGAATCAAGACAGCGCAGCTGAGTTAAACCCGGGAGATATCGGGGCTGTGGCAAAGCTTACCGAAACTTCAACCGGCGATACTTTCACGACTAAAGCCAATCCGGTGATCCTTGAGGGAATTGAATTCCCCGAACCCAGACTGTCATTAGCCATCGAACCACGCAGCAAAGGTGACGAAGATAAACTGGGGTCCGCCATGAACCGTCTGATGGAAGAAGACCCTTCGCTGCGCTGGTCCAAAGATACCGAAACGAAACAAACCCTGCTGACCGGGATGGGAGAAACGCACCTGGGAATCGTTCTGGAACGTTTACAACGAAAATTTGGCGTAGAAGTAAATACCAAGGAACCGAAGGTTCCTTACCGTGAAACGATCCGCGGCACCGTAAAGGTTGAAGGGAAACACAAAAAACAGACCGGCGGACACGGACAATACGGTCACGTCTGGTTAGAAATCAGCCCCAGTTTTGACTCTGATCTGGAATTCACCGAGAGCCTTTTTGGCGGTTCTGTACCGAAGCAGTATGTACCCGCGGTAGAAAAAGGGGTTCGGGAAGGAATCCAGCAAGGGATCCTGGCTGGTTTCCCAGTTTCAGGAATCAAGGTCAATCTGTACGATGGTTCTTACCACAACGTGGACTCGAATGAACTATCCTTTAAGATGGCCGCCATCATTGCCCTTCGTAAAGGCTTAGAAAAAGCCAAACCGGTCCTCCTGGAACCGATTGCGCAGGTAGAAGTAACCGTGCCGGAGCAGTTCATGGGCGACATCATCGGAGACTTGAATACTAAACGGGGACGAATTTTGGGTATGGAACCCCAGGGTAAATACCAATTGATTAAAGCACAGGTTCCGGCCTCCGAAATGCAGCGCTACGCAATTGATTTGAAATCCATTACCCAAGGCCGCGGCACCTATTCGATGGAAATAACTGGTTATGAAGAAGTGCCCAGCAACTTTGCGGATAAAATTATTGCTGCCCGGAAAGCGGAAAAAGAAGCCGAATAGAACTTCCATTTCAATGCAATTAGTTTATTTAACTAACGGTCAAAGGTAAATTAAGAATTATTAAATAGTACAAGCTGAAAGGAGTCCCGTTTAGGGACTCCTTTCGTTAAGAGTCGGAACGGCTGGCTGCCTAATCATCTGCGATTAGTAGCGTGTATCTAGCATCAAAATATCCGTTCCGTCTTCTGGTATTATTATGCCCAATGCTTTCAGTTATAACCGGCAAATTAGGCGAACCGGCCTTTAAGCTTTAGCCAGCCGGCGGCATTGTCGGCCCTAGGGTAACTTCTTTGTCACTCCTTTAATATTATGTTTAATAGACATAGTAAAGGAGGGAAGAACGTGATTTATGCCAGTCGTTATTTAAGATTGACCTCTCCCTATATGCGCGGACCGGATGTACTTGCTGTTCAGCAGCGTCTGCAGGAATTAAATATTTACCAAGGCAGCCTGGATAGTATATTTGGACCCCTGCTCAATGCAGCCGTTCGGGATTTTCAAAGGCGCAGCGGCCAGATGGTTGATGGGGTGGCAGGCCCGGAGACTTATCAGGCGCTTTACCCGGGGTATCCCGGCGGTCAGGGGTCGATGAAGATTACGGTGGATATTGACAACCGAATCTTACAGGTTTTCAGAGATTATAAATTGACTAAAACTTATCCGGTGGCGGTGGGGGCTCCAGCCACCCCTACGCCGTTGGGGGATTGGACAATTGTGGAAAAAGCACTCGATCCGGGCGGGGCTTTTGGCGCCCGCTGGATGCGTTTGAGTATACCTTGGGGAGGCTATGGGATTCACGGGACCAATAATCCCAATTCCATTGGCCAGGCCGTAAGCCATGGGTGTGTTCGGATGCAGAATGAAGATGTGATTGAGTTGTACGAGATAATACCCCTAGGGACCCCCTTGAAAATTATTGGGGCAGCCTTTACCGGCCGGGTTTTAAGGGTAGGCAGCCAGGGCAATGAGGTGCGTTCTGTGCAGCAGCGATTGCAAATCCTGGGTTATTACCGAGGAGATATTGACGGGGTTTTCGGCCCCATCACGGAGCAAGCAGTGCGGGCTTTCCAAAAAGACCAGGGACTCGACCCGAATGGGATGGTCGAGACGATAACCTTAAACGCCCTGCAAAAAACTTGGGATCTGATTATCGGCGACACCCAGCCTTAATTACAGCTTAAGGCTTTAAACTAAAAGGGGATCACCAGCAGGCGATTCCCTTTTACCCAGTCTTCAGCTTCTTCAGCTAATGTTCCCAGTCCATGGCGGATTAGCGTTCATACTAGAAGCCCACACTAGGGTCCTTAGGCTCAGGCAAGCTTAATCAACTTTTATAATCGCCTCAGTGGGGCAGCCTTCTAGCGCTTCCTGACAGGTTGCTTCCAGTTCCGACGGCACCTCGTCAACCTTTGCTTCCGCTTTGCCTTCGTCATCCCAGTCGAAAACCTCCGGACATGTATCAATACAGGCCCCGCATTCAATACAAAGATCCGGATCAACCTTAACCTTCATTGTTTCAACCACCTCAGCCATAGTATGCCCGGTTTTGGCGGTCTTATCAACCAAAGAGGGCCGTTTAAATAGCGCTGAGCTTAACTGTTCTTAAGCTTAAATTGAATGGGATTCGTTTCGGGAGTAATAACTGCAAACGTAAATCCCATATCACGAAGCCCTTTTATAATTTCCGGCAGGGCCTCCGCAGTGCTGCGCATATTCGACGCGTCGTGCAGCAGCACAATGATGCGGTTTTTGCCATGGGCCTGACGCAGTGTGTTGTCGATTAAAGTGCGGGCTGATTTAGCAATGGGCATGGCATCGCCCGGACAGACATTCCAGTCATAGTATTGGTAATTATCAGCCCAGAGTCTTTCGGCATAAGTACTGGTCATTTTAAAATTGGAACCACCGGGAGCCCGAAAAATACGGGGTGTAAAACCAATGACTGAGTCTAAAACATTCGCGCATTGATTTACTTCATTCAAGAAAGCCTCGGGACTGGCGTAAACCTTTTGATAGTGATGAGTATAGGTGTGGTTGCCGATTCCGTGCCCTTCGGCCAAGGCCCGCTGAACAATCCAGGGATGGCTTTCTACCCGGGAGCCCATAACAAAAAAAGTGGCTTTAATCTGGTGTTCCTTCAAGGTGTCTAAAATTTGCAGCGTTACCGCTTCGGAAGGTCCATCGTCAAAAGTCAGGTAGGCAGTTTTCACTGGTTTAGGTAAGGATGATTCATTTTCAACCGTATTTCTCTCCGGCGCCTGAGTTGATTCGGAGCCGGTTTTCCCCGAAAGTTGGGATTGTTCTTTGCTAATAGCATTGTCAACAGTTGTGTCGTTTACGTCCGTTTCCGGGACGTTGTTTCTAAAGTTATGGTTATCTCCATTTTTGGGCGGATCTGGCACTTCGCTTACGGCAGCGCCTAAGAGTTCGAGAGGGGGTTGGGCCGGATCACCTGTTTCCAAAGCCCAAAGTCCACCGAAAAGTTCCATGGCTGGAGAATTGATGAAACCACCCAGCCACTGCATTTGGCTGAAAGAAGAAGGATTGAACTGGTTGGGCGAAGCAAATAAGCCCAGGGAAATTACTAAAACCCCGGCCAGTACGGCGGTAAAAAAGCAGCGGACTATATTTTTCATGGCGAAGATCAATTCCTTTCCCGGGGATAAGGCCAACCGGAGTAAAATACCGGTTGTTTTTTAGACCTTTTTCTGATGGCATTTGTTCCCGAGTTTAAGGGGGCAATCAAGAAAATCTATTCGATTATTATAATTTTTTCTTTGGGTATGATTGATATTTTTTGGCTTACTCCCAGAAAGAACGGCCGGTTCTGTGAGAGGGTTATTTATAATTCTTTTAAATTGCGTAGAATTTCTGCGGTAAAATGGAAAATATTATGGTAAAATAGATAAGAAAAAATTATCGCGACTGTCTAAAAATCAAGTGATTACTCGGTTTAATCGCAATCATAGATCTTCACTCATAGATTGTACAGTCTAGCATATAATGTTACAATTTTAGGTAGGATTAAGCTTGTCAAATTTACCTATTATGGGGTTTGCCGGTACTTTCAACTTTATAATTCATTAGAACATATTTATTGGGACGGGGAGGATTTTGTATGAAAAGGCTGCTAATAAATGAAGATGGCCAAGCAATTGTTTTGCTTGCGTTACTCCTGGTGGTTTTACTGGGATTTACCGCTTTGGCTATTGACGTGGGGATGGTCGCCCTCACCAAATCCCGAATGCAAAATGCAGCCGATGCCGCGGCTTTGGCAGGTGCACAGGATTTGCATATTTCCAGTTCCGAAGCAATCAAAACGGCGATTACTTATGCCGGCAAAAATGGAATGAAAGCAACTGTTGATTATCCTACCTTCGATGGGGATGCCGTAGACGCCGAGACCCCCTTTGAAAGCCAATCTAATGTAATTCGGGTTAAATGCACCCGCAAGGTATCGTATACTTTTATCCAAGTGTTTGGTTTTAAGACTATCGATGTTTCTGCGTACGCTATTGCGCAAGGCAAACAAAAATGGGGAGAAGCCATGCCTTTTATTAACTTAGATGATAATTATAGTGAAAATTCTCAAATAGAGCTCTGGGAAAACACCGGACCCGGCAAATTTGAACGTATTTTTAAGACGGAATATGAGGTGTTTAACTTAGAGGATCCCGCTAGAACTTATTTTTCTATAAATTTTCAGGACGGTATTATACTTGATTCAGGGGTAAACGCTGACATAAAAAAGCCGGTCGAAAATATAGTTGCTCAAAACAAACCGACATATATTTGGAGCCTCAGTAATGAGGCTATAATAAGCGGAAAATACTCCTCCCCCCACATTGATCCGCATACGGTAGTCCCTTTGTCCGACTTAGTATTGTTACAGGTTAAAATTGACGCTTATAATTTTAACGCAGATTCAGAAATGCTTAATTTAACCGTATTAGATGTGTTTGATGTCAATAAAGGTGAATATCCAACTACTTATTTAAACACGGACAAAGTAACATCCAAATTACTTCAATAACCAATCGCTTAATTATTGGATTACTTAATTTTACAATTACTAGCTACTGAATAACGATAACTCATAACCAAAATGATGATTAGGATTATTTACAGCCAAATAATTTAATCAAAAAAGAATGTGAAAAAAATAATTGACAGTTGAGCAAATCATGTTAAAATTTTATTAATCATTAATGATTGATTATTTAGAAATTTCATAGAATTACGGATCTGGTATAAATCGGGTTTAGTTAAAAGCTTAACAGATATGGAATATATTAATATATTCCATATCTGTTTTTTAAACTCACTTTTAAATCTGGGTATGGAGGGTGATGGTTTAGCATGAAAAAGCTGCTTAAAAATGAAGATGGTCAAGTAGTCGTTTTATTTGCTTTACTCCTGGTAGTATTATTGGGATTTGCCGCTTTGGCGATTGACGTGGGGATGGTCGCACTCACCAAATCCCGAATGCAAAATGCAGCTGATGCCGCTGCCTTGGCAGGTGCACAGAAACTACACATCTCCAGTTCCGAAGCAATCAATACGGCGATTGCTTATGCCGGCAAAAATGGAATGAAAGCAACCGTTAATAAGGAACCCTTCGATGGGGATACCGTAGACGCCGAGACCCCCTATGAAAGTCAATCTAATGTAATTCGGGTTGAATGCACCCGGAATGTGTCCTACACTTTCGCCCGAGTATTAGGCTTTAGGAATATTGATGTTTCTGCGCACGCTATTGCTGTAGGCAACCAAAAATGGGGAGAAGCCTTGCCTTTTGTTAACTTGGATGACAATTATAACATAGGTGATATAATAGAGCTTTGGGAAAAAACCGGGCCTGGAGATTTTGAGAGCATTTTTAAAGACGAGTATGTGATATTTAACGGTGGTAATCACGATGATCATTCCAAAACCTACTTTTCATTGGAATTTTGGGATGGTATTATGTTGGATAAAGGGACAATTGCCACTGTTAAACAAGAAGTCGGTTACATAGTTGATCAAAATAAACCGGTATATCTTTGGAGCCTTTCTAATGAAGTTATTACCAGTGGGAAATACTATACCCCCCATCTTGATCCGCATACGGTAGTTCCTTTGTCCGATTTAGTACTGTTGCAAGTTCAAATTGGATATTATGATTTTAACGGGACTGAACCAAAACTTAACTTAACTGTGCGCAACGTATACGATGTTAATAAGGGTGAATATCCAACTGCTTATTTAAACACAGACAAAGTAACATCCAAATTACTTCAATAAGCAATGCATCAAAAATCAGAACCGATAGCATTATTATCGGATTACCTTATTATCGGATTATTAGAAATTTGAATTAAGAGAAATATAGTGTCGAAAGTTGACACACAATTTAACATATAATATAATTAATTCAGAAATTTCCATTTTATAAATTAGTTGGGGGTTAGTTGAAGGCAATGAACTCAAGATTATTACAATGGCGCTTTACTCCTGAGCTAAGCTAAAAGCGTAACCGACCAGCTTTTATTGCCGGTCGGTTTTTATTTTATGATGTTGCAGTTAATGGAGGAGATCCTTTTGATGAAAATATTGTTAATTGGCAACCGGATTCTTTCTGAGCAAGAACTGGCTTCTTTGTTAAAGGAGAACAACCTTGCTGCCTACACCCTTTCCTGCATCCATGGAGATATGGCGATTGAATTAGTTAAAAAAATCGATATCGGACTGGTTGTGGTTCACGCTGATATGGACCAGGATTTGGCGAGGTTGACTGATTTGCTGCAACGGTTCAAACAGGAACAGCCGGGCACTTATGTCATGCTGCTTTTAGCTTCCGACGACTTCTGCCAGATTAGCGAGGAACTGCAAGAAGTAGTCGACGACTATTTAACTTTACCAATCGTGGGAGTCGAGTTAGCCATTCGCGCCCGTAAAGCCGGCAGGCATGCGCAGTCCCACGAGCGTCCAGTAAAAGGAGCAGGGGAAGGGGATTTGCTCCAGGTAAATGCCGAGAAGCAACCACCTCTTTCGTCCATAAGAGCGGCTGACCAGCTTAGTGCCGCCACGATTCCATCTGCCGATATGGTTGCTTCAACCACTTCAACCGAGCGAGGACCCGATAACTTAGATTTGGAAAGAGAACACAACCCGATAAACCAAGCCGAATCAAAGAAATTTGAAAACGAGTCAAACCCAATCAGCAAAGCGGAATCATTAGATGGCGTTCTAGGCGACCCGCTAAAAAATCCTGCCTCAATTTCCGAACCACCGACTGCTGAATCTGAAAAAACCTTAAACCCCGAATCAACTGCAGAACAATCAGGAGCGACAGAAGCCGATGATTCAAACAATGCCTCAGGGGAAGAGACAGGCGAAGACTGGTTTTCGAATGTGCGGACTGCTTTTACAGATGCGGGGAATTCGGACGGAATTTCCCGGCTAAGCAAGCGGTTTATTTCACGGACAGCCAAAGTCGCGGTTTTAGGTTTGGCATTATTAGTGCTGGGAATGGTGGGAGTCTTTCTCGCTCAGGGTAAATTGCCCGGAGGTGTTCCAACAGACAGCTTAAACAACGAAAGAAATCCGAGCCGTTTTTTCAGTGACATCAGGGCATGGTTTACCGAATCGGGGACCACACCAGCCAATACCTTTCAGGCCGGAACAGTTAATATTAAAGCATCTGAAGCCATGAGCAAGGGTGGGGTTAATTATTACTCCCCGATTCAAAACCTGAAACCGGGGGACTGTCTGATTAAGATAATTACCATTAGCAATGACCGGTCAGAAAGAATTCTGCTGCGGGCAAAGATAACGGAGGCCTGGACCGGTACACCCAATGGAAGTAACGACATTACCACAGTAAGCCGAGACCTGAGTAATATTCATTGGTACATAGAAAATGAGCCATGGCCAAAAGCGGATTGGATATTTAATGATGGATACTGGTACTATGCGGGGGTTTTGGGCCCAGCCGATGGAGCTGCTTCTCCGAATGACAGCACCAACAAAGAGCCTTTAGCCAATATTACTTTTTTAACTAGATTATCTGTAGACAGTCCGATGATTGACAGCGCTTATCAAGGGGCTACCTATACGATCAATATAACCTTTGAAGCCATTCCGGTTTCAGTTGATCCGGGATTAGACCAGTGGAATTATGACTGGGCATCCGCTGCTGCGCTCAATTGGGATAACGGGACTGCCTGGACCATTGCTGATTTAATGTTTCAATACAATGATCGGGTCTATGATCCGGTTAACCTGGAGGATATCCAGTGTCAGCAGGATAATTTAATGTAAACTTGTGGGCAGTGTTAATCGTCTTTTTTGAAGCAGTTCGGTGTACAACCGTGCCGTTTTGGGTGCTGGAGAGCAGGGTAAATTGAGTAGATAAACATTTGGAAAAGATAGTTAATTTTATGGCAAAGATTCCAATAAGAATCTTTGCCATTTTACGTATTTAGGTATGCTCTGAAAATAGCCGGCCTAAATAACTTTATTCCCGGTTTTGCATAAATATATATTAAAAGACAGTTGTATCCAAATATATCGTTAGATTTGTAAAGGGTAATATGCGGATTCTAAAAGCAGGACCAGTAATGAATTTAAGTGTTCAGGAAAAATTGGAGGTAATAATAATGCCCAGTATTTATCTAAGTCCGTCTACCCAGGAACAAAACCGGGGGACCGGGATCTATGGGACTGAGGAAACAAGAATGAATCAAGTGGCTGACGTGACCCAAAAATATTTGGAAAATCGCGGCGTGACAGTTTATCGTAATCGTCCGGATTGGACATTGTACCGGGTTGTGGCAGACAGTAATTTTAAAAACCCCGACGTGCATCTCGCCATTCACAGCAATGCTGACGGCGGAAGGGCCAGGGGCTGCGAAGTTTATGCATATGCTCCCGGGGGTGAAGGAGAAAAACTGGCCCGAGCGGTTTATACCGAATTTGCGCCCCTTACTCCGACTGGAGACAGAGGCGTCAAGTTTAACGTCAACTTCTATGAATTGAGCAGGACTAATGCTCCAGCCGCATTGGTGGAAATAGCTTTTCACGATAATCCCTACGATGCGGCGTGGATAATCGAAAATATTCTGCCGATTGGCGAAGCTATTGGAAAGGGAGTCCTCGAGTATTTTGGGGTAACCGGAGCATCCTTAGCCGAGTCAATTAATGTTCTGCAGGAAAAGGGGGTTCTTCAAAGCCCAGAATATTGGTTGGCGAACGCGGTAAAAGGGAAAACCGTAGACGGTGAATTTGCGGGTCTGTTGATTCAGCGAACTGCCGCTTTATTAAAGTAGGTTAAAGGTTGGTAAACGTCAAAAAATACCATGAATGTTGAATGACCGGATTGGGAACAGGTGATTTCTCTAACAGGAGGCGCTGTTGCTTTATGCTTAGCCTCAATTTTTTCTTCATCAAAATGAAACATTTGACCCAAAGAAAAGGCTCCTATCTGGCTAGTTAAAAATAATGGCAAGGACTTCTAATTTAGAAGCCTTGCCATTCTTCATTTCTTTGGCAGGGGCGGCAGGACTCGAACCCGCAACCAATGGATTTGGAGTCCACTACTCTACCAATTGAGCCACACCCCTACATAAGTTAACCAACGTGGTTATTTTAGCAGGATTTACGGTAAAATGCAAGTGCGGATTTCGGGATCTGCCAAGACGAGAAGATTGAAAAGTATTGCCAAAAGGAACCTAAATAAGGTAGTTTATTTAAAGCAAATATAATCGAAACGGGAATACTAATAAATATAATGAGCCAACGTAATCAAAAGAGAGGGGGGAGGCACCGCAGCCGATAAGCGATAATCGGTTTCCAGGGTGCCTGAGCATATGCAAAAAGTGGCGGTTCTTAATGGGGGTACTTCCTCTGAACGGGAGGTTTCTTTGCGCAGCGGAGAGGCGGTATTTCAAGCCTTATTAAAACTGGGTTATCCCGCGGTCAAAATTGACGCCAGTGAGAACCTGGTAGAAAAACTGCTGCAGGAGAAACCAGATGTGGTTTTTATCGCTCTCCACGGTAAACTGGGGGAAGATGGGACCCTTCAAGGGTTG
>CAZKWP010000084.1:0-10108 GCA_964556555.1 uncultured Syntrophomonadaceae bacterium | reverse complement strand
TCATTTTTTTGGCGGATATCACAGTACAGTTTAAAAAACCAGCGGTTAATGGGGACGAATTAGTCATCTATGGCTGGCATGATCAGATAAAAAGGGTAAAACTAAGCTGGAAGCAAGAGATTGTCAACCAAAAGACCGGGGAACTGATCGCCACAGCAAAAACCTCGGCAGCCTTTTTGCAGAATGGCAAACTTATCCCTATTCCCGCGGCAATCCGGGAAAAGATGCTGGCATATCTGGAAGCAACTGAATAACACTGCTAACAGACTATGGTTAGCAGACCAGGTTTGCGGTAAACTGACATGGATCGCAGACCTGGCTGCTTGATGCAAGCGGACGGATTGCGTAAATGGACCAGCAGTTAGCGGACCGCTGGAGAAAAATTCGGCTAGCAGGGGAGGAAACCAAATTGGTTAATTTGGACCGATTGCTCAAGGAGTTTCAGACTTTGGTAAGGATTGATTCTCCTTCGGGAGAAGAGCGGGGAATTGCGGATTATTTGATCGAACGGCTGACTGGCTTAGGACTGGAGGTTATAGAAGATGATGCGGCGCAAACGCCGGGAACGCAAACCGGTAATTTGATTGCCCGGCTGCCGGGAAGCCCGGGTCTCCCTGCCCTTTTCTTTAGTGCTCATATGGATACGGTTCCCGGTCGGGGAATCATCCCGGTAGTCAGGGATGGCGCGGTTTATTCAGAGGGCGACACCATCTTGGGCGCGGATGACAAGGCGGGGATTGCGGCCATTCTGGAGGCGCTGCAGCTGCTGGAAGAAGGACAAGTGGAACACGGAACCGTGGAAATTCTGTTTACCGTAGGGGAAGAACAAGGCCTGCAGGGAGGAAAAGCTTTAGATATAAAGCAGATCACCGCTCCGATGGGCTTTATCCTGGACAGCGACGGTGAAATTGGCTCGATCATAGTTCAGGGCCCCTGTCAAAACATGGTGGAAGCCACGATTACCGGGAAATCCGCCCACGCCGGGATGAATCCCGAAGCTGGAATCAACGCTATCCAAGTGGCGGCCCAGGCGATAAACTCGATGCGGCTGGGCCGGATTGACGCCGAAACCACGGCCAACATCGGCCAGATCCAGGGGGGCGAAGCCCGAAATATTGTGCCGGAAACAGTTTATCTAAAAGGAGAAACCCGTAGTTTAAGCCGGGTTCGCCTGGAGGAAGAAACAAAGTACCTGCAGGAATGCCTGGAAAAAGCCGCCCAATCGTTTGGCGCAAAGGTACAGATTGAGATTCAAGAGCTTTATCCCGAATTTTTGCTGTCTGAGGCGGACCAAGTGGTACAGGTGGCCCAAGCCGCAGCAAGACGTTTAGGGTGCAAGCCTACATTGGATAAAAGCGGCGGCGGCAGTGACGCCAACATTTTGAATGCCCGGGGTTTAAAGGTCGTTAATTTAGGCATTGCCATGCGGCAGGTACACACTAAGGAGGAACATATTTTCCTCAAGGATTTGGAGCTGATCCCCCGCTATTTGTTGGAAATTTGCCGGGAGGTTTGCCGCCCCAGTTAGGCGCTAATCCAGAGCAATATAATAAGTTGCGCCCGCGGGGTAATCAGCCATTAGCCTTGTTTAGTGGAGTTTAGCTTTAAGCAGGTCCGTAAGCAGCGGATAGGCAGCGGCCAGGCGTCGGATTTCCGTAGTTACCTCGCGTACGGAACCTTTCCAGATGATGCGGTTGACCATAATCAGGGTTTGCATCTTGATCTCTCCTGACATATGTAAATTTATGGAATGGAAGTAAACTTAATCTAGGTTATGCGCTTCCCTTAAATTTTATGTAGGTTGCTGATCCGTTTTTGGTTCATTTATTCTTTCGGTCTTTCAGTCTTTAGGTAAGTGTTTTAGAGTTTAAGTTGTTCGGATTTGATTTTTTTATGGTTTTTATAGTTCGAAATATTAAAGTGGATACAGGAGGTCGTCAGTTGTTAAAGACGGAAAAAACGGTGACCTCGCAGCTGGTTTACACGGGAAAAATCCTGGAGCTGCGAGTGGACCAGGTAGAATTACCCAATGGGAAAATGGGGCAGCGGGAAGTGGTGAAACACCCCGGGGCCGTAGCCATAGCCGCAATTACCCCGGAGCAGGAATTGATTTTGGTCAGCCAGTACCGTAAACCCGTGGAAAAAGAACTGTGGGAAATCCCAGCCGGCAAATTAAATCCGGGAGAGGACCCGTTAGTCTGCGCGCAGCGGGAACTTAAAGAAGAAACCGGTTACCAGGCCGGTCACTGGCAGCTAATCAGCCGGTACTTTACTACCCCAGGTTTTAGTGACGAGGTGATGTATTTTTTCCAGGCCACCGAGCTTAAAGCCGCTGAGCCGGAGCTGGAAGAAGATGAGTTTATCGAGGTGGTACGGGTTCCTTTAACGCGAGCCCGGGAAATGGTCCAAGGCGGTCAGATCGAAGATGCGAAGACGATTATTGGCATCTTAATGGTGGATATTTAACCCAAGAATAAAAGCTTTTGACTTGCATACTATTTTATAGGAGCTTATAGTAAGCGAGGAGAGGGCGATGCGCGTATTTAAGGTCTTTATGCAAGAGCATTTCTGGCTGACCATGCTAGTATTGCTCTTTTTTATTATCGGCGTGGCCTTGGGGATATTTAGCGAAGATAACTTGGGTCCAGACCAGCAGACGGATTTAAAAAATTTTTTGGACCAGAACTGCCAGACCCTAATCTCGCAGCCCTTGGACCGCTTGGTCCTGGTCTGGCCAGCCATCCTGGAAAATGTCGGGACTGCGGCAGCCTTATGGTTTTTAGGTTTAACCGTAATCGGCCTCCCGATCGTAATTCTGATCATTGTAATCCGCGGTTTTATTTTAGGTTTTACAGTGTCCTTTTTATTCCGGCAGTATAGTTTCCAAGGAGGCGTATTAATTGCGCTAGGGGTTTTGCCGCAGAATTTGCTATACGTGCCGGCGCTTTTGCTGGGCGGAGTACTGGCGATGGCTTTTTCGCTCTACCTTATTCGCGGGAGAGCAGCCTCCCCCGGCAGTTTATGGGGGTGGTTATTGGGGTATACTCTGGCGATGCTTTTGATAGCGGTTTGTTTGGTTTTGGCGGCGCTGGTTGAAGGACTGGTTGGCCCCGCTTTATTAAGGGTGTTTATCCCCTTGTTAAATTAATAACAATAACAGTTAAGCGTCAAAAGCAGGATTTTGCAGGCTTTTGTGGAAGCATAAGGGGATTGAGTGCGCTAAACGGTTTGGGCGATTAATCGCTGGATTAGGCTCAACTGGGGGGATTCGGATGCAGAAAACCGTAGAGAATTTTATTCATTACCTGGCGATTGAACGGGGACTTTCCTCGAATACCCTGTCCTCCTACCATCAGGATTTAGAGCAATTTTATAAATACTTGCAGGGGGTTCAAGTTCGTTCCTGGGAGGAGGTAACCCAGGGCGTTATTTTGGGTTATATTCATGCCCTGCAGAAAAAGGGCCGCGCATCTGCGACTATCTCCCGGCATTTAGCTGCCTTAAAATCTTTTTATCATTTTTTATTTGCTGAGGGAGATGTCCCCAAAAATCCTACCTCTTCCCTGGAAATGCCTAAATTGCACAAGAAGCTGCCCCAGGTTTTATCGATCGCGGAGGTGGATTTGCTGCTAGGTCAGCCCAAGGTAGGGAATTATACCGGTTTAAGGGATAAAGCCATGCTGGAGTTAATCTATGCGGCGGGCTTAAGGGTATCGGAAATTGTTTCTTTAAAAGTGAGCGATGTTAACCTGGATGGCGGCTACATCCGCTGTTTTGGCAAAGGGTCGAAAGAGAGAATCGTTCCAATCGGCCACGTGGCCTGCCGGTATATTGAAGAATATCTGGCCCGGTCACGCGGAAAACTAACCCAGGGACGATCCGAAGAAGCGCTTTTTGTTAATCATCATGGCAAAAAGATGACCCGGCAGGGTTTTTGGAAGATTCTAAAACAGTATGCGGTCAGCGCCGGGATTCAAAAACCGATCACTCCCCATACTTTACGGCATTCTTTTGCCACGCATTTATTGGAAAATGGGGCGGATCTGCGTTCCGTTCAGGAAATGCTGGGACACGCGGACATAGCCACGACTCAGATTTATACTCATTTGACCAAAGGCCATATTAAAGAGGTCTACAACCGTTCCCACCCGCGGGCTTAAGCTCACGGCGAGCGGTCAGCACCGCAGTCTTGGCCGCGATCAACATATTGGAGCGATAATAGCATTATCGAGAACAGCAAAACAGCAAAAAGGAGTTGACCGCTATGGAAATCGAGCGGGTTATTCTGATCGTCCTGGACAGCGTGGGGGTTGGCGAACTTCCCGATGCTGGAGATTATGGGGATTGCGGCTGTAATACCCTGGGTAACTTAGCCCGGGCCAGGGGAGGCTTAAATCTGCCCAATTTACAGAAGATGGGAATGGGAAATATCATCCCAGTGCAGGGAGTCAGTCCAGCCGCCGCGCCAACGGCGGCTTTCGGACGTTTGGCTTCTAAATCCATCGGTAAAGACACTACTACCGGTCACTGGGAATTGGCCGGCATTATCTTGGACAAACCCTTCCCCCTTTTTCCGCAGGGCTTTCCCCCAGAGGTGATTGGGGAGTTTGAAGCCCGCACCGGGAAAAAGACCTTGGGGAATGTGGCCGCTTCGGGTACTGAGATTATCAAGGAACTTGGTCCCAAACATCAGGAGACGGGTTGGCCGATTGTTTATACTTCGGCTGACAGTGTCTTCCAGATTGCGGCCCACGAGGATACCATCCCGGTGCCGGAGTTATACGCGCTTTGCGAGACGGCCCGGGAAATCCTGACCGGCCCGTATGGGGTGGGCCGGGTAATTGCCCGGCCGTTTGAGGGACAACCCGGTAATTACCGGCGGACTTCCCGCCGGCACGATTATTCCCTAAAACCCACCGGCCCCACGGTGTGCAGCCAGCTGGCGGAGGCCGGCTTTGCGGTTATCGGGGTCGGTAAGATCTACGATATTTTCGCCGGGCAAGGGATCACCCAATCTTATCCCTCAAAAAACAACCAAGAGGGGATCGAACACTTGGTTAAATTACTTCGTGATTCCGCCTGGCAGGGGCTGCTTTGGGCCAATCTGGTCGATTTTGACATGCTTTGGGGCCACCGCAATGATATTGAGGGGTATGCCCAGGGTTTGGAGGAATTCGACGCATCCCTGCCTGAAATTTTACGTCATTTAGGGGAGAAGGATGTGCTGCTGATTTCGGCGGACCATGGCTGCGATCCGACCACCGAAAGTACCGACCACTCGCGGGAGTACGTACCCCTTTTAATCTACGGGGAAAAAGTGCAAGCCGGGTTGGATTTGGGTATCCGTCCCACCTTTGCGGACGTAGGGGCTACAGTGGCGGAAATGCTCGGTCTAGAGCCGCTGGCTGTTGGGACCAGTCTCGCGGGACCGGTCTTAAAAAAGGCATTGCGTAAAACTAAAGACTGAAATTAAGGTTCAAACTCAAGGCTAAAGCTGCAGAAAGACAAAAGCTAAGGACTGAAACTTAAACTCTGGGCTTAAGGCCCTAGCTTAAGAAGCAGGCTTGAATTTTTAGGCATTAAGGCATGTCGTAGTTTTAATGAAATCGAGCGTAACAGCTCAGGCTTAAGGCTCAATCTTAGAGGCTAAAGGCGGTTGGGTGTGGAGGTGCGCAAAATCTATGCGGATGGTTGATTTAATCCAGAAAAAGAAGCTGGGAAAAGCACTGGACCGAGCGGAAATCAACTTTATGATTCAGGGATATACCCGGGGGGAAATCCCGGACTATCAGATTTCGGCCTTTTTAATGGCCGTTTATTTTCAGGGGATGAATAAAGCGGAGACCGCGGAGCTGACGCTGGCCATCGTAAATTCCGGGGATACGGTTGACTTAAGCGAAGTGCAGGGGATTAAGGTAGACAAACACTCCACCGGCGGAGTAGGGGATAAAGTAAGCCTGCTGGTGATTCCGCTGGTGGCTTCCGTCGGGGTGCCGGTAGCCAAAATGTCGGGCCGCGGTTTAGGACATACCGGCGGGACCATCGATAAATTCGAAGCCATCCGCGGTTTTAAAACAAACCTAAGCCGCCGCGAATTTATCAATAACGTTAATCAGTACAAAATGGCTATCGTCGGCCAGAGTGAAAATCTGACCCCGGCCGATAAAATGCTCTACGCCTTGCGGGACGTAACCGCAACCGTAGACAGCATCCCTTTGATCGCCAGTTCGGTAATGAGTAAAAAGATCGCGGCCGGAGCGGAGGCTATTTTACTCGACGTAAAGGTGGGCTCGGGTGCTTTTGTGAAAACTTTAGCCGAAGCACAAGAACTAGCCCAGACCATGGTGGACATCGGGAAATCTTTAAACCGCCGGACAATGGCCATTATCACCGACATGAGCCAGCCCTTGGGACGGGAAGTCGGCAACGCCAATGAGGTTCACGAAGCAATCGAGGCATTGCAGGGACGGGGTGAGCCAGACCTTATTGCCGTTGCCCTGACTGTGGCGGCACACATGACGGTCTTAGGAGGGGCATACGCCAGTTTTGCCGAGGCGTATGCGGCCTTGGAACGGAAACTGTCAAACGGAGAAGCCTTGGCTAAGCTGAAACAGCTGATCGCGATTCAGCAGGGGGATCCTAATCTGATTGAGCATTCGGAACGACTGCCCCAGGCGAAACATCATTTGGAAGTAAAAGCCGTGGCAGCTGGGTATGTCACCGGCATTAATGCGGAAGCAATTGGCGTGGCTGCCATGCTGCTTGGCGCCGGCCGCAAACAGAAATCGGATTCCATTGATTATGCCGCTGGTCTGACGCTGGTCAAAAAGGTGGGAGACCCGGTTAAGCTCGACGACCCTTTATGCATCCTGCATACGAATCTGGAGGAATCGGCTGAGGCCGCTGCTATGGCCCGGGAGGCTTATTCGATTGAATCCCAGGAACCAAAACCGCTCCCTTATATCTACGGCATTATCGAATAACATTATGGGATTATTGCTTGAACATCAAGTTTAATATGTTAAACATCAATACTGTTAATCCATAAAGCATCAATCAATAAAAAAATAATGATAAAAATTAGCTTAAGGAAGCTGCTGCCGGCACCTTCAAAACTTAAATTCAGAGTTTATTTGGTATATAGATTAACGGATTACGCCAAAATAAGCTCAGGATTGAAAGGAGGAAACCGGTAGTATGCAAACGAGAATTTTACGCCGGAAATCTAAGTTGGCAGCCCTTATTTTAAGCGTAGTTTTAGTCCTGAGTACCTGGACTGCCGCGCTGGCCGCCGTGGAGGTGCCGTTGGAGGCTGATTCGGCCATTTTACTGGAGGCCAGTACCGGAAAGATTTTGTTTGAAAACAACAGTCATAAAGCGCAAGCCCCGGCCAGTGTAACCAAATTAATGACCCTGGTGGTCGCTTTTGAAGCGATAGAAGCCGGCAAGGGGAACCTGACGGACAAGGTAGCGGCTAGTGAAAATGCCTGGCGGTTGGGGGGATCCCAGATTTACCTGGAGCCCGGTGAAGAAATGACCCTGGAAGAATTACTGATTGCCGTGGCGGTTGGTTCCGCGAATGACGCCTGCGTAGCTGTAGCCGAACACCTCTACGGAACCCACGAGGAATTTGTGGAAGCGATGAATCAAAAGGCTAAAGACCTGGGCTTGACCGACACCCATTTTGTCAATGCTTATGGTTTGCCCGCGGAAGGGCATTACTCTTCACCCTACGATATGGCTCAGATTGGTCGGGCTGCTTTGGAATACCCCAAACTTAGAGAACTGGTGTCAATCAAAGAGTACGATCTAAGAGGCGGAAAGTTTCATCTGTATAACACGAATAAGCTGCTTTGGTGGTATAAAGGCGCAGACGGTTTTAAGACCGGCTGGACGAATGAAGCCCGTTACTGCCTCGCTTCTACCGCGGAAAGAGATGGACTGCGCTTGATTGCCGTAGTATTTGGCTCGCCGCAGCGGCACGGGAATTTTAGGGATTGCATGAAACTCTTAAATTACGGGTTTGCCAAATATTCGTTCAAGTCAGTGCTGCAGGCCGGGCAGGTCGGCGGGGTCGCCAAGGTGACCAAGGGGGCGACGGATTCAGTAGAAGCAGTCGTTAATCAATCGGCCGGCGCTTTGGTGGCCAAAGGTCAGGATAAGGGAATCACTTATCGGGTTGAACTTCCTGCCTCCGTAACCGCTCCGGTGGCTGCGGGTCAAAAATTAGGCGAGTTAGTTGTTTGTCAAGCGGAAACGGAAATATCCCGCTACGACCTAGTGGCCAAAGAAGCGGTGCCGAGAGGAACCCTGCTGCAGCAGTTGGGAGAGGTTTTCGAAGATATCGGACAACTGGAAAGATGGCCCCGGTAAACCATTAATGAAACTAAGCGAATTTATGAACAAGCAACGTAAAGTTAAACTAAGCAACCTAAGTTAAACTAAGCGAGATCAAGCAAACCACCATTTAATGCGTAAGGTGACCAGCTCCTGCGTCAGGTCGGCCGAATAACCCTTGAATATACAATTCAAGGGTTATTCGGCTTAGCCCCTTTTTGGTTAAGTTACTGGAACTTCGCCCCCTAAAAACCGACTTTCGTAATTAAAATAAAAGGCTGAAGGATTGAAACAAATTCTAACTGACTGTTAGAACGGAAAATTACCAAAACCTGATGGGTAAAGGTTAAACCCTTTTAATCCCTTGGATAATCGATTCGGGGCTGATGGTTAATTCGTAACCCAAAGACTCCGCCCATTTTCGGCTGTTTTTGGTGTTTAAGTAACTCAGACGAATTTCCATTCCTTTGTCCGCGAGCGATTCGATCCGCCTGACCAGATCAATGCTCCACCCCTGCCCGCGAAATTCTGGCACCACAAAGACGACGACCACGTCAATCCCTTGTCCCTCAGTAATCGAGTAGGCGGCGCCGCCGATAAATTGCCCGCTGTTATTGTCCTGGAACAGATTGGTTTTTTTTGCCTTGGTTTTTAGAAATTCAGCGAACTCCTCCGGGTTCTCAAATTCACCCAAGATAGCGGTCCCGCATGATTTAACTGCCAAAGCCGAAAATATCGGCGGTGTAACATCCCTAGATTCCAGCATGCTTTAACCCCCCCAGTTTAAGATTTGTTTGATGGCAGTAAATTTGTTTAGCGCTAATTTTTATCGTTAAATAATGGTTTGAATCAATTTTTAAAATAATCTGAGTTATATACCATTTAAAAACATACTTATTTAAATTAAATTATACTTTGGCTAAATAAGCAAGCCCTTTCCAAAAAAATAATACAGCTATCTTTTATCCTTATACATTATATCTTTTCCGATAGCTTCTTTATCCTCTTCCGACCAATCCTTTCCTTTTAGCATCATTTCTGCGCGAATGTCGCCAATAAATCCGAGATACTGACATGAAAAGCCCCAATTAGGTGGAAGGATTTACCTTTAACATAGCGAATAAAGTAATACCGCAATAAATGAGCAGGGAGGTCGCGGGGGTGAAATTGGAATTTAGCTCAGCCCGGGATGTCCTCCTGGTAAGGGTTAAGGGGGAAATGGATATGGCGACCGCGGAAAGGATGCGCCAATCCATTGATGACCGGCTACAGCAGGACAAGACTCAGTATTTGTTACTAAATCTTTCTGGAGTATCTTTCATTGACAGCTCCGGGGTTGGGGTAATCCTTGGCCGGTACCGGTATTTGAACCGATTGGGCGGAAAGATGGCGATTGTCAACCCACAGGTTACAGTGAAAAGGGTTTTGGAGACCGCCGGGATACCCAAATTGATTCCGATTGTGGCGAATGAGGGAGAAGGTTTAAAACAGCTGACTAATCTTAAATAATTCTTACTAAAATGAGCGTTACCTAAACCACGAGAAAGGGGTGGAGCCCTGGTTTAAGGCGGTGCAGGATGCGCCACAGCCCTAGATAAGATTAGGGGTAGGGTATAAACCCGACCAGGGTGCAAACAGTGAATTATCGAAACCACATGAAGATGGAGATTGCCGGTCTTCCGGAAAATGTGTCGTTTTCCCGGGTAGTAGTGGCTACCTTTGCTTCTCAACTGGATTTTACCCTCGATGAAATCGAAGAAATCAAGGTAGC
>CAZKWP010000083.1:0-10145 GCA_964556555.1 uncultured Syntrophomonadaceae bacterium | reverse complement strand
ATCTTGGCGATGGTCAGCGCTTGAAAGCATTCGCAATAATTTCCTTTGCCGCTCATTATCCCGCGGTAGCGGTTCAATCCTTTAATGGCCTCAGCGTACTGAATCACCGCAAGCTGAGACTGATGCTGCTGCAATGCCTGCAGCTTCAAATCGATATACCCTGTAATATCTTCGCTGTAAGCAACCGTTGGCAGGGGACTCCAAATCTCGTAACCTAAGATGGCCTCCACCGCCCAGGGCTCGCCGCTGCATTCCTGGAACCAGGGGCCTCCTGCCCGGCGACAAGCTTCCAGCACTAATTCATACGTTACCCGGTGGTCCTTGGGCTGATCCTGGGCGTGCGGCAGATAAACCAAATCCGGCCGAAACTGACGGATCAAATTGACCAGGAGCACCAGATTTTCGGCGGAATAAGTCAAGTACCCGTCCGGGTTGTTTAAAAAAATCAGGTCCGACTCGCTGAGGCCTAAGACCGCTGCCGCCATGACCGCTTCTTTTCTTCTCAGCTCCGCCAATTCCGGCTTCGGATAAATTAAACTGCCGGCCTCGCCTGCCGTGAGGTACACCACTTTTACCCGGCGCCCTTGCTGGACGTGTTTGGCGATACTTCCGCCGCAGCCGATGATGTCATCATCCGGGTGCGGGGCAAAGACCAAAATCCCTTCCGCCGCTGCGGCAGCGGTTAACTTGCTCATTAGTCATTTCTCCTCTGCCGATTCTGATTTTCGGCTGGTTTGTTTATGCCCGGTTGTTGGCTATTTAAGCGCGTTTGTTTAAGCCCGGCCCTTGGCGCGGGAGATCTGGGTAAACTGCTCCCGTTTGCTGGCCGGCGGGATGAGCAAACTGGAACGCCTGGACATGGTCAAGGCCTGCGTCGGGCAGACGGAAGCGCAAATCCCACAGCCGATACAGACCGCTTGATTTAGGACCGGCAGGAGTTCCGGGTCCCCGATCCGACCAGACTCATTAATCTCCAGGTTCAGCGCCTGCACCTGGCAGCTTTCCGCGCAGATCCCGCAGCTTATACAGTTTTGCGGTTTTAATTCCGGCAAAAAATTGCTGGGCAAAACCGCTTGTTTGCCGGACTCGCGAATCGAGCGCAAAACCAGGCAGCAACAGCCACAGCAATGACATATGTAGGCCGGCTTGTTCATTACATTATCCCCCAGATGCACTAGGCCCAGCTTCTCGGTCTGGTCGAGCACCCGCAGCAATTCGTCCGCCGTAGCCGCTTTCCCCATCCCGCGGCGAACCAGCCATTCTGCGGCATCCCCAAACGAGGTGCATACTTCCAGGGGGGCGTTACACGCCTTTCCCAGATGACTGGCCTTGTGTCGGCAAGAACAAAGCGAGAGAGCTCCGCCTTTTGCTTCCCGGATGATGGCCGAAGCCCGCTCGTAATCTAAGACCTCGGTTTCCACCAAGGCCGGGATTAAACTCTCGTAAGTCAGGGCCCGAAACATCTTGGTCTCCGCGTTAAAGAATTCATCCCGCACCTTATCCCCTTGAAAATAGCTTTCAAAGAGCCCGGCCAGGTCTTTCATCTTTATGGTATCTCTAACCCGCATAAAGGTATATTCAAAAAAACCTACCACCATCGGGGCCAGCATGTAGTAAGTGCTGTCTCTGCGCTTTAGGTCTAAGACCAGCCCTTTGTCCGCCATACTTCCCAAAATGGTTTCCAGTTCCGGCCGACCCAGGCCGGTAAGACCCGCAATCTTCTCAATGGGCATTGGCAGCAACGGAAACTTGCTGCCTACCAGTGCTTCACTCTCTGTATACAAACGATGCAGGATTTCCATCAGGCCTTCGTTAATCGGCACCCCGATCGGATTCTTATTCAAACGCTCAGCCAAAGCCTGGTAGAGTTCCTCCTTGGCGCTTTGCCCATGCCCCATTTACCATCCACCTCCCGGTAAATTTATTATAGCATGATTTAAAGGGGACAGTCCCCTCCCTGAATTATGCCGAAATTTCTCCCCAAAGAAAAAGCCGTACAACATTGAAAATTAAAACAAACGACCATTAGCTTAATAATTTGAAATTCAAATAAAGGCCCTAACTTCAATCATAACCGGTTTAGATGCTGATTAAGCAAGCCAAATAGAAACGCTGAAACCCCGGACTTGAATCCGGGGTCCTCTTTGCCTATCCGCCTATATTCTGACCCTTCATTTAACCTTAGAAACGTCCTAAGCAGCACTGAATAACCAGCAGAATGGCAATGCAATAAGCTAAATTACAACCACATCCGCCACTGAAGCCTAATTGTTCCACATCCGCCATTTTGTATTCCCTCCTTCATTTTGACTGCAAGCAATCTTTGGGGGTTACTTCTAAAGCAGTATATTCTTTGTTACTCTTTTAGGTTCCAAAGATTACTGCCGGCTCAGCTGTAAAAGCAGGCTTTATAAACTCCGGAGGCAAACTAAAACGCGGGGTCAGGATCAGGCTGCTTTATTAATGTTTGATATAATAGATGCTTTCCCCACCTAGCCTTCCAGTCATAATTTAACTTACCGCCGCGGTGAAGCGGTTATTCAGCCAGTGCTTCCGCAAACTGCCGGCCAAAAGCTAAACAATCAGCTGCGGCGTCCGCATCGGGCTGCCAAAGCACTTTAAGTCCGTCATTAACTACGGCAAAACCACTGTCCTTAAGCAAGCCGGTAATTATTTTGAGGGATTCGCCGCTCCAGCCGTAGGAAGTGAACGCTGCCGCTTTCTTTTGTTTAAAGCCGAGTCCCCGGATTTCTTCCATTATGCCGGCTACCGAAGAGAGGATCCCTCGGTTGACCGTGGGCGAACCGACCAGGATCGCTTTGGATTTAAAAACTTCCGTAATCAGGTCATTCTTGTCTCTTTGCGCCGTATTATACAGTTTCACCGTCAGGCTGGGGTCCTGATCCAGGATCCCCCGGGCAATAGCCTCGGCCATCTTCTTCGTGCCCTGCCACATGGTGTCGTATAAAATTGTAACTTGATTTTCCTGATAGTCGTTTGCCCACTCCAGGTACTTGTGTACGATTTGCAGGGGATTATCCCGCCAGATCACGCCGTGACTAGGACAAATAACCTCCACCGGCAGATTCAAGCCAACTACCTCTTTAATCTTTCGATCCACCATTTTACTGAAGGGGGTCAGGATATTGGCGTAGTATTTGATGCACTCCGCATACAACTCTGCTTGGTCCGCCAAATCATTAAACAGCCGTGCCGAGGCAAAATGCTGCCCAAAAGCGTCGTTACTGAATAAAATATTGCTCCCGGTCAGATAACAAAACATACTGTCCGGCCAGTGCAGCATCGGCGCTTCGATAAAGATCAGTTCCCGGTCGCCGAGCGCGAGTTTTTGTCCGGTTTTCACAACCTGAAAATTCCAGTCCTGGTGGTAATGGGCTTTTAAAAACTTAGCACCGTTGGCCGTGCAATAGATCGGCGTATCGGGGATATGCCGCATCAGTTCCGGCAAGGCTCCGCTATGATCACTCTCCGAGTGGTTGGCGATAATATAGTCAATTTCCGTCAGCGGCAGCTCCGCCTTCAAGTTTTGGACAAATTCCGCGGCAAAAGGAGACCAGACCGTATCGATGAGGGCGGTTTTCTGATCCCTGATTAAATAGGAATTGTACGTTGACCCCTTATGGGTCGAGTATTCTTCTCCGTGAAATTTTTTTAATTCCCAGTCGACTTTGCCTACCCAATCCACCTGGTCTTTTATTTTAAAACCCATCTCTTTCTACCTCCATTTCCTTAATAATTAGTATGTCAGATTTATTATAGTATATAATAACATTACTAGAAATTTAATGCAGAGTAAATAAAAAGCAAAGGAGCGAAGATTCTTATGGACCTTACCGCGCTTTTTAACCTGTCTTACGGCATGTATGTCGTCTCGGCCAAAAAAGGCCAGCAGTACAATGGTCAGATTGCCAATACGGTTTTCCAAATCTCGTCTGACCCGCCTACCATTGCGGTCAGTATCAACCGACAAAATTTAACCCATGAATTCCTGCAGGCGGAACCGGTTTTTACAGTATCCGTCCTGGCCAAAGATGCCCCGCTGGATCTGATCGGCCGGTTTGGATTTAAGTCCGGCCGGGAAATAGAAAAATTTGCCGAGATTGATTATAAACTCAGCCCCGGCGGTGTTCCCTATCTCGCTCAGCATTGTTTAGCCTATTTGGAAGCGAAGATTACCCAAAGACTGGATGTAGCCACGCATACCCTATTTATCGGCCAGCTGACCGAGGCGGCGGTTTTAACCAAGGGGGAACCAATGACGTACGCCTTTTACCACGAGGTAAAAAGAGGGGCCACCCCGCCGAGTGCCCCCACCCACCTCGCTCAAACCAAAAAAGAGTCATCGCCCGCTGCGGCGGATAACCTGAAAGCGAATAACCCGAAATATGAATGTGACGTGTGTGGTTATGTGTATGACCCGGCCTTAGGCGATCCGGAAAATGGGGTGGAACCGGGTACCACCTTTGCCGATCTGCCAGCCGACTGGGTTTGTCCGATCTGCGGCGCTGACAAAACCGAGTTTAGCGAACTACCCTGATAAACCGGTCAGTGAGCTTTTCAAATGCGCTTTTGCTGCCAGTACTCTTCTAGGGTCCATCCTTTTTCCGCGATTTCTTGAGCAGCGGTCCGGCCTACATACCGAAGATGCCAGGGTTCATACTGGTAGCCGGTGATTTCTTCCTTCCCGCGCGGAAAACGAATGATAAAACCAAATTCCGGGGCCCGCTGGCTCAGCCACCGGCCTTCCCGGGTCTCCCCGAACGATTCGGTCAACTGGTTGCCTACCGCGGCACAGGTAACGTCCGTGGCTAAGCCGGTTTGATGTTCACTTTCCCCTGGCCGGGCACTGGAGCGATTAGCCGCGGCACCCCGTTCCTGGTAATTAAGCGAAAAAATCTGCGCCTGCCGGTCATAAGAACGATAACCGGAAGCGCTAAGCAAGATGAGGTGCTCCCGCTCTGCCTGTTTAAACAGGGCTTCCAGCGCCTCTGCCGCCTCAGAGCGCTGCATTTTTTTCGGGTCTTCCCCCGGGAAGGAAAAGCGCACCTTAGGGACTACCAGGTCCGGGGGAACATAATCCGCAGCCAGCGCATTCGATTTGTTGACCAGCACCAGGACCGCCAGGGGATCTGCCACCAGTTGGTAAGCTTTCTGGTCTAATTGGTGTAAAAGCGCCATGATCTTTAATGGCTGAAAATCCGGAGTTTTATATTCCGGATACCGCTCCAACAGCTTTTCGGTAATTTCCGCAGTTTGGGCGTCATAAACCCCACTGAGCTTTAACTTAAAACCTAGCTTAACTAAAGCTTCCTGCACTGATTGAACTTCCTTGCCCGCTTCACCGGTTAATTCCCCCCCTCGGGATGGTTTTAGGTCTCCCCGGTAATCGGAGTTATTAAGCTTTGCATTGGGATTATTAGGCTCTGTCTTTGGAGTCTTTTCCCCGGCCGTTTCACCCGGGCGAGCGCCGTTATTGCCAATTTCGGTTAAGGGTGCGCTCACCGGCGGTGTCGGGGCGTTCGGCTCAACTTCCGCATTCGTAGCCGCTTTGGCGGACAGGAAAGAAAATGAGGCGACCAGTAAAGAACCGATAAGCAGGTAAGCGAACTTTATTTTAAGATCCGGGAAATTAGCCGTCAGGTATTGTTCCACCTGCTGACGCAGGTCGGAATCCTTTTCCCGGCTGATTTTTCCGAACGGTCCCGCAAATTCAGGACTGGTTTCCAGATATAATAATACAACGTAACCGTCGGCTTCTTGGATCAGTTTGTGTCCGGCAAAAAAACTCAAGCTGCTCCACCTCAAATTAATGATTTGCTATAGCTTATGGCAGAAGCGCCAAGTTTATTGGAACTTAATCCTGGTCCAAATACAAAAAATTACCCCTACGGCTTCAAGCTGACATTAAGCTTACTTTAAAGCGCAGAGGCTAAAAAAAGATCAATCGGCACCGGGTTTTTGGATTTTCTGCAGCTTATCTTCGATCTCCTGTAACCTGGCCGCCATTTGTTCGATCAATTTATCTTTTTGCTTATTTTCCATTTCCTGCGCGAAGTTCCAGCTTCGCCATTTAGTATACTCCGCCTTGCCGCCGGACTTTTGGTGCAACGCGGTCAATTCAGAAATATCCGCAGACTTATCTAAAAAATAAATCCGGTTATTATTGTCTGGCGGGAAATCTAAACCCTCGGCTTTGTTTTCCGGAATAGTTTGATTCTGCGGCTGCGGCAGGTCTGTTGAAGAATCGACTTTGCCCTTTTTGCCATCCATATACGGCTGGTTCGTTGAAGGATCTTCTTTGCCATCGATAGGCGGCATGTTTTTCAAAAAATCATCCTTGCTATCCTGACCATCCATTCCTAACCGTCACCCCCTCCGTCCCGGTTTGATTTAAGCCCGATATGGAGTCGTTAATTTCACGGACTAAATCGCTTGGCCGCAAGAAACGCGCTAGAGCAACCTGCTCCAAGGTCTTTCGACCGTCCCCGCCTCAGCAGAGAACACTGATATTATGTTTAAGCAACACCGTATAGGACTGAGGATAGGTTTCGACTAGTTTAAACACTTGCCAATCACTGGTTACCACCATGGGCGCCTCCTTAACTTGGCTATTTTTACGGCTGCTATTATCTTATTACCGGATTCCCTAATATGTTCAAATTAGGAAATAAGTCAGCCTTTCAACTAAAATGGAATCAAACGCTTCCCTAATAAAATTTTTCCTTTAACGCAAAACTGAGAACGATTGATGGCTATCCCTGCTGAACAGCTTATTTATTGCCAAAAATACCCCAAATTTTTACGAAACCTAGTAAAATAATAATGTAAAGGGAACGCCCTACCATGCCGCATCTGATATTCTGGCTGTGGTTATCGGGAAGAAAAGCTGAAGAAAGGTGTATCTGGATAAAGGTGTTGATAAGGACGAACCGAAAGGGGGTAAGTGTTTTGACCACAATGGCCGGAGTAACCGAATTTCTGGAACAAAAAACATTGGCGGTTGTCGGCGTCTCTAGATCTGGAAAGAAGTTCTCAAATACGATATGCAAAGTTCTGGAGGCAAAAGGTTACAGACTTTTTCCCGTTAACCCACAGGCCGATAGGATTAACGGGAAGACTTGTTTCCCTGATATTCCGTCTATTCCTATAAAGGTTGAGGGAGTTGTTATCGTGGTTCCGCCCAATCAGACGGAAAAGGCAGTTAAAGATGTAGTTGCCGCCGGGATTAAACATGTCTGGATTCAACAGGGAGCCGAATCTCCGGGAGCTATTAATTTCTGTAAAAACAATGGAATAAACGTGATCCATAACCACTGCATCCTGATGTTTGCCGATCCATCTTTACCCCATAAATGTCATCGTTATTTATGGAAGGTTTTAGGGAAGTTGCCCAAATAACAACCCCTGACAAATCGGCATTGCCGCAGTTATTGGGGAGATTACGGATCAGGATTACTGTGTCTTTGAGTACAAAGGCCAGACCATCGCAACCATCCCCAATAAACCCTCTGCCCAGCAAATGCAGGAGTTAACCGCTATAAATTAAAGGTAGGTTACCTTGCTCAGCCGACGCTGCAGGGCTTTGCGGAATTTTAGCCGCGGATAGCCGAATATCACCATGATCCCCGGCTGGTTCTTGAGAGGCAGATTGTATTTTTGTTTAAACTTACGGCTGTATTTAATGAAATAAGGCGGGGTACCGATCATGCAGGTGCCCAGCCCCAGGGACTCTGCAGCGAGCATGGCATAAGTGGCGGCCACGATGCTGTCTGCCGGGTCGGCATAAGGCGAGGCATGGAAATACATGGCCAGGGGGGCATGGTACAGCAGGTAATCCTGTCCCGCAGCCTCTTTCTCCACAAATATATCCACCGCCGGGCGGATGAAGGATTCCACGGACTGTCCAAACTCCTTGCCAAAAAAAGGACGCAGCAGCCGGGTCATCAGCGGGGAAAAAAACCAACGCGAAGCCTTGATGGCCTCGACGACATCTGCGGCAAATTGCTGCACTTTCGCAAAGTCATCCAGGATTAAAATCTCCACATCGCTGGGCGGCAGGCCCATAGGCGCGGTCTGCACCGCCTCCACGATGCGGGCGATGACCTGTGGCTCCACTCTCCGCTTTTGGAAGCTGCGGATGCTGCGCCGCGTTAACAAGAGGTTGTAAAACTGCACATAGCCGGGCAGGCTGGATTGGTCCGGCAGGGGGATCACATCTTCGGGGCTCAGGTCCCGTCCGTGGATCTCGATGCAGTCCTTTGGGCACACCATCATGCAATGTCCGCAGCCGATACAGCCGAAAATGCGTTGTTGATCTACCTTTAGGCTGCCCTCTTCCATATACAGGGGCTGGCCTTTGCACACCTCAGCACACAGGCCGCACTGGATGCAGCGTTCAAAATTGATTCTCACCTCAGCCGCCGCGTTGGCGCGGCCGGTTATTAACGCCATCCTTCTGACGCCTCCCCACTGTCGTACGCATACGCGATACTAACACCGCACCGGCGGGCAATCCGCACATGACAATTGATCCTCAGACCAGCGGACTGACTGACAATCATCACAATCCGATCCTGAATACGAGCTTACTTTCACTTACGGTCAACTCATAGCGGTCTACAAACGGCAATCATCCTCTACCGTTAAAAGCTATTTTTTGGACCGCACCCATTGCTGGACATGGTCCCAGTGCTGTACCCGGTAGACATTCTCGAAATTGAGATGGCGGTTGTAGGGGTATTCAAACATGATCACCGGCATATGAGCGCGGAGTTCGCTTACCAGCTCGTGGTGGTCCTCGATCATGAGTTCAACCCGGTTTTCCCGGCATGCCGCCAGCTTGCTGAAATACTGCAGATTGCTGGTGGCATTGAGAATGAGCCGGTCATATTCCACCCCGTTTTGGGCCAGCCAGTCGGTGGTGACTTCTTCTACCTGCGGATACTGCCGGTTGCGCGAGGTTATGAGGATGATCTCGTGTTCCTGTTTCAGCTCGCGAATCACTTCAGCGGCCTTATCCTTGGGACGCATGTCCCGGTAAATATGACCCAGATAATCGCGGAAGAATTCATCCGTCGCCGCCTGGTTCCAGCCCAGGGCATCTTCCAGATAATAATAACGCAGGTCGGGCACGGTGTTTAAGCCCTTCTGCTGCCCGAATAACCGGGCATAGTGCATGATCGCCTCCGTAGTTTGCGTGATCGTGTTGTCTATGTCGATGCCGATTATCATTGCTGGGTGACTCCTTTTCCTTGTTAGGGGACGCGTGCTCCTGGATGAAACAAATCCTTATATACGGTGTACTTATAAACGGTTCAGTTCCGCCAGCAGAGGACGGGAACTTCTCGTAGGTCAAGTTAATATTCTCTGACTATCAGCACGGAACACGGAGCGTTATTGGCAACTTTGCTGCTGACACTCCCCAAAAAGTAGCGTTCTATCGTGTTTAATCCCCGGTTCCCCAGCATAATGAGTTCATAATCGCCATCTTCGGCAATCTTACAGATGGTGTCGGGGACATTGCCGAATTCGCTCCGCATCTTAAACTCCCGGGAGCCAAATATCTCTTTTATTTTAGCGGCAATCTCCGCGATCTGCTCCGTATCTTTTGAAAACATCTCTCGCCGAAACACAGAGAAACCATCAATGCGTTCCTCCCCCGGTTTGTTAACCACGTATAAAAAAGTAACCTCCTGGACAAACCCACCCTCTAAAAACTCATAGGCTTTTTTTACCGCGTTCAGTGACGACTCAGAACCTTCTGTTGCCACCAATATTTTCTTAAACAAATAAATCCCCCCTAAATAAATTTATTTGCTTTAATGCTAATGCCTGATTACATTATAGCACGATCTGGCTTTTATTCCCAACCTTGTAAACGATTCATCCCCCACCAGTAGAGGATGGGGGACTTTTCGCAAGTTAGGTTAAAGCTTACCGTGAACCGCCAGCCAGATGCAGGGGGGATCCTTTGAAGTCCAGTCCACCCGGTGCGGTTCCTGCGCCGGGATTAAAACCCAATCGCCGGGAAATAGCTTCTGCCGTCTTCCGTCCTTCCATTCAAGGATCGCCTGACCTTGCAGCAAAGCTACCCATTCATCCCGCTCCTGTTCATACCAAAAACC
>CAZKWP010000082.1:0-10241 GCA_964556555.1 uncultured Syntrophomonadaceae bacterium | reverse complement strand
ATAAGTCCATTCCCGGTCAGGCGTATTCATATTTAGGGTTGATCGTATCAGGGTAATCGTAGAGGAGGGAAGACTGATGGCAGCGGAAGTTTATTTCGTGGACATGCGTACCCGCAGCGGGCTGAATTTGCTGGACAAGGTCGACCGTTTATTCGACCGGGCCGGGTTTGCTGATTTTATCGGCCCAGGGGACTTGGTGGCCTTAAAGATTCACTTTGGGGAAAGGGGCAATCTGGCTTACATCCGGCCGCAATTTTTACGGCGTCTGGTCCAGAAAGTTAAAGCGCAGCAGGGGAAACCCTTTTTGACCGATGCCAATACGCTGTACGTGGGCAGCCGGGCCAATTCCGTGGATCACCTGGAAACCGCGATTGAAAACGGTTTTGATTACTCGGTGGTGGGAGCGCCGCTGATCATTGCCGACGGTCTGAACGGCAAAGAGTATAACAACGTGGAAATCAACCAGCGGCACTTTCAGGAGGTCAAAATCGCCAGCGCGATCCACCAGGCCGACGCCCTCCTGGCCGTAACCCATTTTAAGGGCCACGAAATCACCGGTTTCGGCGGGGCGATCAAGAATCTGGGGATGGGTTCCGGGGCGCGCAGCGGCAAGCAGATGATGCATTCTGATGTGAAACCCCGGATTACAGAAAAAGATTGTATCGGCTGCGGCAAGTGTGTAGACTGGTGCCCGGCGCAGGCGATGAGTGTGGCGGAGGTGGAAGGCCAGGCCGCGGTGCTGGAGGCAGAGCCACAGTTGGTGGCGAAAGAAGCAGCCAAGACTAAGGTAAAGACTCAGGCCAAGACCAAAGCTAAGTCCTCTAAAATTCAAAAGCTGGCCCGAATTGACTACGATAAGTGTATCGGCTGCGGGGAATGCACCGTGACCTGCCCGCAAATGGCTATTAAGGTCAGTTGGAAAACCCGGCCCGAGACGCTGCAGGAAAAAATGGTCGAGTATACGCTGGGCGTGCTGAAGAGCAAGGTCGGGAAGCTTGGCTGTATCAGTTTCTTGACCAATATCAGCCCGGACTGCGACTGTTTCGGCTGGAACGATACCCCGGTGGTGGCGGACATCGGGATTTTGGCTTCCCGGGATCCGGTGGCCATTGACCAGGCGGCGATAGATTTGGTAAACAGTCAGCCTTCATTGGCCAACTCGGTGATCGGCAGCCGTCCGCAGGGAGAAGATATTTTTCGGGCGGTCCGGCCGGACATTGACTGGAGTCCCCAGTTAGCCTACGGGGAACAGGTGGGTCTGGGCAGCCGGCAGTATAAACTGATCCGGATATAAGGATAAACTGGAATTTTTGAACGGGGTGAGGTAATTGGCGGCAAGCGGAAGTTCAGCAGCCCGGCCTTTGGCTCTGGGGGTTGACCTGGGCGGTTCCAAGATAAACCTGGTGCTGGCGGACCCAGCCGGTCGGGTGGTTTCACAGGTGATTCAGCGCACCGAGGCGCATCTGGGATTAGAGGCGGTGCTGACGAACCTGTTTACCGGGATTCGGCTGGTCCTGCAGCAAGCCGGAGGAACCGGCGCTTTGGCGGCTGGGACTGAGGATATTCGCGAGCTCCTGCGTGCCCTGCATCAAAAAGGACAACCAATCATCGGCCTGGGTATCGGGGTGGCCGGGGTGGTTTCTCAGCCAGAGGCGATCGTCCAGGAGGCCCCGAATTTAGACTGGCGGGAGGTGCCCTTGCGGGATCTGGTCGCGGCCCGGACCGGCCTGCCGGTCTGGCTGGAGAATGATACCAACGCGGCGGCGCTGGGTGAATTTTGGTATGGTGCCGGCCGGGACGCCATGAATATGCTCTACCTGGGCATCGGCACCGGGATCGGCGGCGGAATTATCCTGGACGGTAAACTATATCGGGGCTGCAGCGGGGGTGCCGGCGAGGTAGGTCACCTGGTGATTGAGCCGCTGGGACCAGTTTGCGGTTCGGGCCATCCGGGGTGTTTAGAGGCTTTGGTTTCGGGCCGGGCGATTGCCCGCATGGCCAGGGAAGCCGCAGCCCAGGACCAGGGCGCGGCGCTGCTGCGATTGGCCGGCGGAAACCTGAACTTCATCACCGGGGAGACGGTTACGCAGGCTTTAAACGAAAATAATCCGACGGCCCGCGCGATCGTCAGCCGGGCCGGGATGTATCTCGGCATGGGCCTGGCCAGTATGATTAATCTTTTAAACCCGGCTTTAATCGTAATTGGAGGCGGGGTCGCGGAGAGCCTGGGGGAACCGCTGCTGAAAGCGGCCTGGCCGGAAATCGAAAAGCGGGTCTTTCCCGCTCTGCGCAAAACCATAAAGCTCATTCCGGCCGAACTCAAGGAAAACTCGGCGGCACTGGGCGCGGCCGGGCTGGTACACCGGGCCGGCTTATACTAGCAGACAGTCCCCAGACCGTGCAAAACGCTTGCTTTCCTTGTAAAATACTTCCAAATTTTTTGTCCCATCATGGGACAAAAAATTTATTACAAAATCCGTCAAATTGCTCCAGAACCAGTTTGATGATTGGTTTTAAACTGCTGGTCAGATTGTTTCAGTCTACACGACCAGTTTACAACTGCCATCCTTCAGAACACCCCTACACGGTGTATACCCGACCTTCCTGATGGTACTGCGCCACCTCTTCCAGGTACTGCTCGCGCCGGCTGGCGTAATCCTCCCGATTCATCAAAGCGTAGGTAATATTCTTTCCTTCTTCTACCCCCGGCTGATCAAACGGATTTATGTTCCAGAGTTTCGCGGAGAAAACGACCAAGGCTTCGTAGAAATAGAATAAAGCGCCCAAACATTCAGGGGAGAGGTCCCGGAGCGTAAGCAGGTAACAGGGATTGCCGGCCCGGACGAGACTCATTTCCGTTGAGAGCTGCTCTATGCTCAACTGTTCGTTCAGCGTATGCCCGGCAAAGTAGGCGTATTCTTTTTCGGTGGAGAATAAACTAGGGATAACCAGGTTTTTTGGCCAATCGTTGATTTTAATGAAACCGAAAAGCTTATCCAAAGGCCCTTCCTTAAACAGTTGGAGCAGCGAGTGCTGGTCCGTGGCGCCGGTGCAGGTCAGCGGGGTAGTTCCCGTGTGCACAGTCTCCCCGGTTAACGCGTATTTTTTGCCCAGGCTTTCCCCCCATAACTGCATAAACCATAAGCCGAATTCGGTCAGGAGACTGCTGTAGTTAAACAGGACGTGGATGGCTTTGCCCCGGGCCGCCAGTTCGAAGTTGCAGACCCCCAGCGCGAACAAAGCGTTTTGGGCCAGGGGCTCCCGTAGAATGGACTGGTGCATCTGTTTGGCCCCGGTTAATAATCGCGTCGAGTCGATCCCAGCCAGCTCTGCCGGCAGCAAACCTACGGTCGACAGGACTGAGTAGCGGCCGCCCAGTTTAGGCGGGATGGGCAGCAGGGTGCAGCCCAGATTTTTGGCAATGCGGTTGATGCCGTTATCCCCGGGGTCGCACATCAATACTAGGTCCCGGTCGTCCCCGCCCGCTTCCTTATACTTCTGGTAAAAATAAATAAAGTTGGCCGCGGTTTCCGGCGTAGAGCCGGATTTGCTGGCGTAAATGATGGCGGTTTTTTGCAGGTCGAGCAGTTCTTCCAGTTTATTCACCAAGGCCGGGTCGAGGTTATCTAAGACAAAAAACCGCGGCAGGCCGCTGCGAGCCTCCAGATTGTAATACGGGCCTTTCAGGAACTGCAGGATAGCCTTGGCGCCTAACGCAGAACCGCCAATCCCGATGAGTAAAATATTATTATATTTAGCCTGCAAATTTTTGGTGATTGCTTTCAGCTGCACAGCCAGGTCCGTGTTTTCGAAAGGCAGGGTTATCGAGTATTCTCCGGCCTGCAGGCCGATTTGAAAGTCGTTAAAAGTGGTGGCATGTTTTATGAGCATTTCCTTAAATTCCAGGGCCGAGATGCGGTTGGGGCCGGGCTCTTTGCTCAGCAGGTGCCCGATATCCAGGGTCAGCAGTTCTTGCATATGCTCACTCCCTTTAATTATTTTCCTGGGTTAAGGCTGTCGCGACCGTTAAACAAAACGGATAGGGTCCGCCTGATGGTCAGCCTGAATGTAAATGTAAGCCTAAAGGTCAGCCTGAATGTCCGGCGATACAGACAGGTCCGCCGAAAGGTCCTTTACGCCCACTTCGCAGTAATTTTCTTTTTCGGTGTAGCTAGTATACCCATTTATGGCATTATCTTTTGTAGTTTGTTTTCGCGATGCAAGGCTGTCAATCCTGCACATCTGGAAAAATTTTCTGATTCTATTATTTGATTGTTAAATTTTTATTTAAAACCGAGTGTCAATTTTTTTACAAACACCTGTTTTTTGGTATGATACTTGCAAGAAATATCTGAGCCGGGAAGCAGGAACTTGGCGCTGCCTAGCGAATTCTTAGAGGAGAATAGAGGAACTGGGATGGGGATGATTCAGAGTGGTAGGCAAGCAAGAGATGCGCATGGTTATCATAACCGGATTATCGGGCGCGGGGAAAAGCCAGGTGGCTAAGTGTTTGGAGGATATGGGTTACTATTGCATTGATAATCTCCCGCCTAGTCTGCTGCCTAAGTTTGCCGAGCTGTGTGTCCAGTCCGAAGGAAAAATTTCTAAGGTGGGTCTGGTAATCGATATTCGGGGCGGCCGGTTTTTTGACTCGCTGTTTGAAGCCCTGGAGAGTCTGGATAAGCAGGGTATTTTTTACGAAATCCTGTTTTTGGAGGCTGTGGATGAGATCTTGATCCGGCGGTTCAAGGAGTCGCGGCGCCGGCATCCCCTCTCGCCGCTGGGCCGGGTTTTGGAGGGGATTACCCTGGAACGGCAGCGGATGGAAGAATTAAGAGGCCGGGCTAACAAGATTATTGATACCTCCAACCTAAAGGTGAATGAATTAAAAGACCAGATTAACGAGCTTTACGGTTCTGTCTCGATGGGCAGCCAGCTGACTTTAAGCGTGACCTCGTTTGGCTACAAGTTCGGGGTGCCGATGGACGCGGATTTAGTGATGGATGTGCGGTTTTTGCCTAATCCTTATTATAATGAAGAAATGCGGGAGCAAACCGGCCTGGATGAGCCGGTTAAAGAGTTTGTGCTGAAACAGGAAGTGACCGGCCAATTTTTGGCGCAGTATATCCAATTGATGAAATTTTTGATTCCTAACTACATTCAGGAGGGAAAAACCCACTTGGGGATTGCGATTGGCTGTACTGGCGGCCAGCATCGGTCCGTGGCCTTAGCGGCGGAAATCGGGGCCGCGCTTTTGGAAATGGGGCATCAGGTACTGATCAAACACCGAGATCTGTCCAAATATGTTTAGGATTCAATATTTAGGAGTAAAAAATGAGATTATTGAAGTGGCTTTATCCCGGTTTACGGGTTAAACGATGGTTATTAATCTCTTTTATCGGGATTATCTGTATCGGATTTGGGGCCGCCGTGGCCAGTGGCCACTGGTTTTTGCTACGGTTTGAACTCGCCTTGCGGCAGGTTATTTTTACTTTGACCGGCTTGGATTTACCCCTTTTAGGGGGGGCCATGTTTGTGATTTTGGGCTTAGTTTTAACCGTAATCGGGTTTCAGCAGGTGTTTAGGACCCTGATGAAATCCCTGCTGCCTGGTGCGGATGGGGAATTGGTGGATGTTTTGTATCAGCACCGATTTTTGAAAAAAGGGCCGCGAATTGTGGTGCTGGGCGGCGGGACCGGGCTTTCGGTACTGCTTAGGGGCTTGAAGGAATACACTAGTAATCTCACCGCGATTGTGACGGTCACGGATGATGGGGGCAGTTCCGGCCGGCTGAGAACGGAACTGGGGGTACTTCCACCGGGGGATATCCGCAACTGCCTGGTGGCGCTCGCGGATAAAGAAACTTTAATGGATGAGGTTTTTGGCTACCGGTTTAAACAGGGTCAGGGGCTGGCTGGGCATACTCTGGGGAACCTGCTGCTGGTGGCGACGTCGGAAATGGCTGGTGATTTTGTCCAGTCGATTCAGGAGGTCAGTAAGATTTTAGCGGTCCGGGGGCAGGTGCTGCCGGCCACCCTTTCGCAGGAAGTGCTTTGCGCCGAACTGCTGGACGGTGAAATCGCGGAGGGGGAAACGGAGATCACCAAGCGCGGAGCGGCCGGGATCCAGCGGGTATTTCTGCGGCCGGGCAACCCGCAGCCGGTGGCTGAAAGTCTCGCGGCGATTGAAAAAGCGGAGGCGATAATTCTGGGCCCCGGCAGTCTGTATACGAGCGTTATCCCCAATCTGCTGGTCGAGGGGGTAGTCGAGGCCCTGCGGAAATCCAGGGGGATTAAAATTTATATCTGTAATGTGATGACCCAGCCGGGGGAAACGGATCATTTTACGGCTTCGGATCATTTGCGGGTGCTTTACGAGCACTGCGGGGAAAATTTGATCGATTATATTATTGTAAACGGCCAGGCAGCCCCGAGCGACAAACTGCAAAAGTATGAGTTTAAGGGGGCCTATCCCGTGCCGATTGACCAGCGGAATCTGGCTGGACTAGGGGTTAAGGTGATTCGCGAGGATTTATTGGATGAAAGTGACATGGTCCGGCACGACCCGCACCGTTTAGCCGAGGCTGTGATTAAACTGGTGCTGCGGCACCGTCTGCTGAAGAAGGGGTGAATCGGACAATGGCCACCGGCTCTTTTTCGAGTCAGGTTAAAATTGAACTCGCCCGAAGCCTGCCCGAGAAAAATTGCTGCCGTTTAGCGGAATTTGCTGCTTTGCTACGCTCCGGCGGAACTTTGGGGATCAGCCGGACCAGCACCGGCCAGCAGCTGTCGCTGTATTTTGTCACGGATAACGCGGCAGTCGCCCGGCATGTGTTTCGGCTGGGCAAGGAGCTTTATGCCTGGCCGATTGAGATTCGGGTGCGCCGCCAGGAGCGGTTGAAAAAGGATAACCGTTATCGGGTGCGGCTGCTGATTCCGGAAGAAAGCCAGCAGGAATTGCAGGAGTTGGGGATTTTCAAAAGCCGGCGGATGATTGAGGGAGTGCGCGCTTCCCTGGTGAAGCGGCAGTGCTGTCTGCGGGCTTATTTGCGGGGCGTTTTCCTTGGCTGCGGTTCGGTAAGTAACCCGGAAACCAGCTATCACCTGGAATTGGTTTTAAGCAGCGAGGCGTATGCCCAGTCCATGGTGAATTTACTGCAGCGGGTGGGGCTACAGGCCCGGATTAATAAACGCAAGCAGATGCAGGTCGTCTACCTGAAAGAAGCGGAACAGATCGCCAGTCTGCTGCGCCTGATCGGAGCGCACGGGGCCCTGCTGCATTTAGAGGACGTGCGGGCGATGAAGGACGTGCGGAACCAAGTGAACCGCTTGGTGAACTGCGATACGGCCAATCTGGAAAAAGCGGTCAGCACCGGGCTGCGGCAGGTCCGCACGATTCAATATATCATCGCAAAAGCTGGGTTGGATTATCTGCCGGCGTCCTTGCGGCAAGTGGCGGTGCTGCGTTTAGAGTACCCGGAAGCCAGTTTGAAAGAACTGGGGAATTTGCTGGAACCGAGTCTGGGTAAATCCGGGGTAAACCATCGGCTGCGGCGTCTGGCTGAAATCGCGGAGCAGCTGGGGATGCCGGCGGAGTAATTGCTTCAATGATTCCCGATCGGAGCAACTTACTCCTGCTGCAACAAAAGAGAGCAAATTTGAGGGTTGGAGCCGTGTATACGCTTTTGGCGGTTGGCGGCACCCGGCAAAAGTAAGATGGAATTGCGGGCTGTTTTGGGGTATACAAGGCTTACGAGGTATCCATTAGGGTTTAAGCAGAGTTTGTGGGGGTGGCTATCGGATGCGAACCGGATTTGGCTTGACCATGGAACAAGTTCAAAAACTAGTTATGACCCCAGAGCTGCGTCAGGCTATCACCGTGCTGCAGTTATCCGCTTTAGAATTACAACAGTATGTCCAGAATGAGCTTCAGGAAAATCCCTTTTTGGAGTTTCAGGAGGAGGAAGCCGGCGAGGGGGGCGAAACTGCGGCCAGCAGTGAGTTCGGCGACCGAATCAAAAATTCCGAACAGACGGACATCGATTGGAAGGAGTATTTCGCGAACCGGAGCGACCTGGGGATTGTGCAGCAGTCCCGGGAAGAATACCCGGAGTACTCTTACGAGAATTTTTTAACCCAAGGGCCTACTTTGCAGGAACATTTGCAGCTGCAGCTGGAGTTGGCCTTAAACGGAACGGATTTGCTGATCGGGCAGTTTTTGCTGGGCTGCCTCGACGATAACGGGTACCTGAGTCTGCCCTTAGCGGAGGCGGCAGAACGGATAGGCTGTTCGCTGATGGACGCGGAACGGGTTTTGCGGGTGATTCAGTCCTTTGACCCGGTGGGAGTCGGGGCTCGCGACCTGAAGGAGTGCCTGCTGCTCCAGCTTAAGCAGACTGAACAGCCGGACGATTACGCGGAGCGGATTGTAAAAGAGCACCTGGAAGATTTGGCGCAGGGCCGTTTGAATCGGATTGCGGGCAAACTGGGGATTCATGTGCAGAAGGTGCAGGAGCTGGCCAATCTGATTCGCTCTTTGAATCCGAAGCCGGGCGAGCAGTTTGCCAGGCTGAATGAGGTCCGGTATGTGCTGCCGGACGTGGTGGTCGAGAAGATCAACGGTGATTTTGTGGTGTTGGTGAATGATTCGATCATTCCGAAAATCGGGATCAACAGTACGTACCGTTCTTTATTGAGCGGGCAAAATGTTAACGATGCGGAAGCCCGCAAGTATCTGGAAACGAAACTGAATGCCGCCTCCTGGCTGGTGCGGAGCATTGAGCAGCGGAGACTGACCCTGTATAAGGTGGCCTGCTGTATCGTGGAACTGCAGCGGGAGTTTTTACTCCGCGGGGTCAAGTATTTAAAACCGCTGAATTTAAAGCAGGTGGCTGAATTGATTGGGGTCCACGAATCCACGGTCAGTCGGGCGACTTCGAACAAGTATATTCAGACGCCGCAGGGTGTCTTTGAGTTTAAGTATTTATTCAGCAGCGGGGTCAGTGACAACCAGGGGGCCAGTTTTTCCTCCCAAACGATCAAAAAATTGATTAAAGAGATGATTGAAGGCGAAGACAGTCACACTCCTTTGAGCGATCAGAAATTAGCCGATGAGCTGCAGCGCCTGGGGGTGCCGGTCTCGCGCCGAACCGTGGCCAAATACCGTTCGGAATGCGGGCTGCCGTCGGCTGCCCAACGGAAACGCTATTAAAAAGCCATAAGACATTTAGATTATTAATTTAGATATTTAGATATAAGATATAAAAACACGGCAACGGAAAGGCGACAAAATATAAGCTGCAAGCGCGGTAACCTGAATCCTGAACAACCGGCAGCCAAAGAAATCCATAGTAAAATTATAATCCAAACCAAAACGTCAGGAAGTCTAAACCTGGCGTTTTTTTAAGGTCACCGGGGGATAATTTTACCAACAAAGCAGGATTTTTTTGCTAAAGTAGAGAAAATAGATTAGGTTAAGGGAGGAGCAGCCAGCCAAAGCGGAAGTTGCTTCTTATAATTGTTTAAAAAAATAAATTTCCGGCAAATAGGCATAATAAACTTGAACAACCATTGAAAAACGATTTGCTTGGAATTTAGAAAGAAGGAGGATTTAATATGACTATAAAGGTTGGCATCAACGGCTTTGGCCGAATCGGCCGCTTGGTTCTGCGCGCCGCGGCTAATCACCCGAATATCCAGGTTGTCGCTATTAACGATCTTACTGACGTGGAAACCAACGCGCATTTATTCAAATACGACTCGGTGCACGGTCGATACCAGGGCCAGGTGGAAGTGAAGGACGGCCAAATGGTCGTGGACGGAAAAGAAGTAAAGGTTCTGGCGGAAAAAGAACCGGCAAACCTCCCCTGGAAAGAACTCGGGGTGCAAGTGGTGATCGAGTCGACCGGCCGGTTTACGGAAGCGAAACAGGCGGTTAAGCACCTCGAAGCCGGGGCGCAAAAGGTGATTATCTCAGCTCCGGCCAAAGGGGAAGATATCACCATGGTGATGGGAGTTAATAATGAGCTTTACGACCCGGCCAAGCACCACATCATCTCCAATGGATCTTGTACGACCAATTGTCTGGCGCCCTTAACCAAGGTGCTGCATCAGAATTTCAATATTCAACGGGCTTTAATGACCACCATCCATTCCTATACGAATGACCAGCGGATTTTGGATCTGGCTCACAAAGACCTGCGTCGGGCTCGGGCCGCCGCTTTGTCGATGATTCCGACGACT
>CAZKWP010000081.1:0-10269 GCA_964556555.1 uncultured Syntrophomonadaceae bacterium | reverse complement strand
GAGAAAAAGCCTCCGGTTCGGATGTGCGGGACCAGAGGCTTACTATAGATAGGGTAATCAAGGACAGTTCTCTTTGGGGAATACTGGCTTTACATCCTACCTCCATTTAGTATTCTGTTTTCTGTTTCAGACCGTCTTCGTTATAATACTCATAAAAATGGTGGACCGGGCCTACTCCATTGCCCAACAGGAAACTATGCTCAATCGCACCGCTTAAATAGCTTTTCGATTTTTCAACCGCCTGTTTCAAGTCATGACCCAAGGCCAAATGGGCCGCAATGGCCGAAGACAAGGTGCACCCGGTGCCATGGGTACTTTTTTTGTTAATCCGCGGAGCGATAAACTCGATAAAATTTATCCCGTCAAAAAGCAGATCCTGGGCCGCTCCCTCCAGATGGCCCCCTTTGATTAAGACACTTTGGGGCCCCAGTCGAAAGATAATCTTGGCCGCCTCTTCCATTTCCGCTTTGTTGACTTCCTTCCCTATCAGCACCCCTGCCTCCGGTAAATTTGGCGTGACCACCGTGGCCAGAGGCAAAAGATCCGTCTTTAGGGCTTCGGCCGCTTCCGGGTGCAGGAGGTTATGCCCGCTTTTTGATACCATCACCGGATCCACCACAATATGCCGGGCTTTCCATTCCTTTAAGGAAGCCGCAATCTGGCATATGATTTCAACACTGGCCACCATCCCAATTTTCACGGCGTCAACTTCGATATCGCTAAATACTGCGTCAATCTGCGCTTTAACCATATCCTTACTAATCTCCGCCACCCGATAGACTCCTAAAGTATTCTGAGCGGTTACCGCGGTAATCACGCTCATCCCATAAGTTCCTAAAGCCGCAAAAGTCTTCAGGTCAGCCTGGATACCGGCTCCCCCGCTGGAATCGGAACCGGCAATAGTCAGCAGGTTTTTCATTTAATCTCCTCCTCCCCGCTTAGCTTCCTGAACTCCAGGAGAATATCCCGAAAATCATTAAAAGGAATCGCTTCCTTGCCGACGGTCTGGCAATGCTGATATAGTCTGGTCTTGGCAAAAACCAGATCCGCCCCCTGTGCGGGACAAAAATCTGAATAGCCATCTCCGATGTAAACCGTCTTTTGTCCCGGTTTTTTCCGTATGTCCATGAGCTCCAACTTACAGACGCCGCATAAATCACATGAGGCGGAGCGGTAAGGAGCCTCTATATCCAGTTGGGGCGTAAAGTGCAGTTTATTGGCGCAGTAAGGCAACTCCAAGCCTTCCCTTCGCAGAATGTGCTCAATGTAATAATCGTAACCGTCACTTAAGATGGTCAGAGGATAATTCCTCTGCCGGCAATACGCGGCAAAATCCGGAAAACCTGGATCAATAACAACCTTATCCAGCAAACTGAAGAAATCTTCCGGATTACTCGTCTTAAAAAGCTTGAATGTCCGCCGGGCGCACTCCAAGGTGGAAAGCTCTTTCTTTTCCCACTTCTCGTTCAGTTCCTGCCAGCCGTACCCGCAGAAGGCAGTGACCAAGGCCTCGCATACGTCAATCGCAGCGATAGTCCCGTCAAAGTCCACAAAAAAAGCGTAGTTTAACTTTTCCATAAGTCACTCATCTCCTTGGCCGCCCGGTAAGGATCCGCCTGACTGAGAATAGCCGAAATTACCGAGATGCCGGCTATGCCAGTACCTTTAACCTGATTCAGGTTGGCTGGCCCAATGCCGCCGATGCCTACTACCGGGATATTGACCCTCTCTCTAATCGCTTTCAAACCTTCGATACCGATGGCGAGTCCGGCATCTTTTTTACTGCCGGTAGGATAAACCGGGCCGGCCCCCAGATAGTCCGCTCCCAGTTTTTCTCCGTATACGGCCTCTTCAATATTGGAAACAGAATATCCTAAAAGCTTATCTTTGCCGATGATCTGCCGAACTGTTTCTAAAGGCAGGTCTTCCTGACCGATATGCACCCCGTCTGCATCCAGGCTTAAAGCCAGGTCCACCCGGTCGTTGACAATCAGCGGCACCGCAAATTCAGCCGCCAATGCTTTCATTTTTAAACCAATGTCATAAAACTCCCGGGAATTGACAGTCTTTTCCCGAACCTGCAAAAGGGTGACCCCGCCCTCGAGCGCCCTTCTTACCGAAGTCAGGAAGTCCTTCGGGCCTACCAGTTCCCGGTCGGTTATTAAATACAGGCTATAGTCTACCGCTGCTGCCATATTACCCGCCCTCTCTGCTGCAGGAGCTTTTCATCAATCAGGCTGACCAGGTCGATAAACCGAGTCCGGAAGGTCCCTGGACGCTGCCCGCCTGGCGCTTCCTCGGCCAACTCCCCGGCTAGGCTCATGAAAACCAAAGCGCTTACTGTAGCCAGGAAGGGGTCAGCCACCGCCCCGCAAAAGCCAGCCACCAACGCACCCGCCATGCAGCCGGCTCCGGTAATCTTGGTAAACATCTCGCTTCCGTTTTCAACCAGGCAGATCCGCTGGCCATCCGTAATAATATCGGTTTTGCCGGTAGCTGCTGCGACACACCCAAAATCCCGGACCAGCTTCAGGCAGGCTTCCAGACCATCCTCACCCTCATCCAGGGAATCCACTCCCCTAACCTGCGCTTTAAGCCCGGCTAAAGCCTTAATCTCTCCCAGGTTGCCTTTGATCACGGTAAACTTTCCGAAGTTTTGCAATCTCCGGATAACGGTGATCTTATTGGGAATGGCCCCACAGGCCACCGGATCAAGCACCACCGGAATATTCTTCAGGTCAGCGCCCCTGACCGCCAGATACATAGCCAGTTCCTGTTCTTTGGTTAAGGTGCCGAGATTCAGATAAAGGGCGCTGGCCAGCTGACTGAATTCAAAAGCTTCATCGGTTGATTCGCACATGGCCGGGGAAGCTCCGGCGGCCAGCAAGATATTGGCGCAATCATTGACCGTAACATAATTGGTAATGGCGTGGATCAGTGGGGTCTGGCGCTTAACTGCCTGCAGGCACTGCGACAGCACATCTAACCTGTCTAAATTATTGTCCATCTCTTATTTTTCCTCCCTCACAATTTAACAACCGGTAAAATCGGTTCCCAGGTATTCGCTAATCAATTTATAGGCGCAGAATTTCCCGCACATGGTGCAGCACTCTTGGTCCGCTTCGTTTTTAGCCTGACGCATTCGCGCAGCTTTCTCCGGGTCGATCGCCAGCTCGATCTGTTTCTCCCAAGCCAGCGTCTTGCGGGCTTTGGCCATTTCCAAGTCCCATTCCCAAGCCCCTTTGATCCCTTTGACCAGATCAGCGGCATGGGCGGCAATTCTGGCAGCGATAACCCCTTCTTTGACCTCTTCTTCAGAAGGCAGGCCCAGGTGTTCTGCTGGTGTAACATAGCACAAAAAGTCTGCTCCGCTGGACGCGGCAATGGCTCCACCGATAGCCGAGGTAATATGGTCGTATCCCGGGGCAATATCCGTAACCAGGGGACCTAGGACATAAAAAGGTGCATTATGGCAGAGTGTCTGCGCCAGTTTCATGTTGACCGCAATTTGGTCTAAGGGTACATGTCCCGGCCCTTCTACCATCACCTGAACTCCAGCTGCCCTGGCCCGCTTAACCAAGCTTCCCAGGGTAATCAACTCCTTAATTTGGGGGCCGTCAGTGGCGTCGGCCAGGCAGCCGGGCCTCAGCCCATCACCCAAGCTTAGAGTCACATCATGCTTCAGGGCAAGCTCCAGCAAGCGATCGTATTGTTCATAGAGTGGATTTTGCTTTTGGTGGTGGAGCATCCAAGCCGTGATAAAGGAACCGCCCCGGGAAACAATATCCATCACCCGGCCCGTTTCCCTCAATTCCTGGATCACTTCTAACGTTACCCCGCAATGGACGGTGATAAAGTCAGCCCCGTCTCGGCAGTGCTTTTCGATACCAGCGAAGATGTCCTCAGCCGTCATCTCCACCATACCCTTCCCTGATTTCTGCGTTTCAACCAGCACCTGATAGAGGGGAACGGTTCCCACCATAACCGGGCAGGTTTGAATTATGCTTTTTCTGACCTCGTTAATATCCCCGCCGGTACTCAAATCCATGACAGCATGCGTTCCGGCTTGAATGGCGATATTTAGCTTGGCTAATTCCTTTTCTAAACCCGGATAGGCATCTGAGGTTCCGATATTGGCGTTCACTTTAGTAGACAGACCTTTCCCCACGGCAATAGGCTTAATGCCTTTATGGTTGACATTGCAGGGCAAAACAGCCTCTCCGGCAACAATTTTCTGTCGTAATTCCTCTCCGCTTATTCCCTCCAGTTTAGCGGCCTCTTCCATTTGCTGGGTGATAATGCCTTTTCTGGCGGCTTCCAATTGGGTCAATTTGGTCAACACCTTTCTTTTGTTCAACAAAATAAAAAGCACAGAATCCCATGTAAGGTCTGTGCTCAAAAAAGCAATACAGCTATCTCTCCACCTTCCCTACGCTGGTATTACCCAGATCAGGTTAAAGGGTCAAAGGATTTATCGGTCCTTTATCTCAGCCGGCCTTTCCAGCCCCCCTAGTATCTATGCAGTTTAACTTGTTATCTAATAATTCAGTTAGATTCTATCATATAATTAAGCGCTTGAGAAGAGAACCTAATAGCTTTCATGTTTCTACTACTTTCAAATTGGCGACTCAGATTACATTTAAATAAACACCTTACTTTTCTTCAAACAACAAAAAGCACAGAATCCCATTTAAGGCCTGTGCTCAAAAAAAGCAATCCAGCTATTTCTCCACCTTCCCTACGTGGTATTACCCAAATCAGATTAAAAGGTCAAAGAATTTCTCAGTCCTTTATCTCAGCCTGCCTTTCCAGCCCCCTAGCATCTATTCAGCTTAACTTGTTGTTAGATAATTTTATTATAATGCTGCTTCGGAAGCATAAAAGAGTTGATCAATCTTCACTCTTTTCCATTCCCTATAAGGATATTTATCGGGCGAGCGAAATCAGATGGAAAACTCTATCTTATCTTTCCGCCGGTTAAATTGGCTCGATTGGAACGGTTGCAGGTTGGCGCCACTTGGCTATAGCAGTAACGAGCGTTCCCAAGGCCAGCGACGCTATGATCAGGCTGATAAAGAAACCGATGACGGGGATGCGGGCTGAGGCGCCAATGATCACTAAAATGCCCAAAAAGGCCGCAATGACCACCCCTTTTTTGTTCCAGCCAAACCGCTCAGTCATGAGCCGGACCAGGTAATCGGCTGCCAGGATCTTGGCCAGACAGAGAACCAGGATATAAATGGTCAATAGCAGCAAAGCCAGGGGTATACCGACTATGGTGATAAACACAACGAAAACGGCCAGCGGCACCACCAGCAGGGAGAGGAATCCCCACCCCAGCTTAGCCATGAAGGAGCCATAGCCGCCCTGGCCGGCACGGGGGAAGAGCTGCGGGAAGATCAGGTAAAAGATGCCCCAGATTATGAAACCAGCAATCACCGTAAAAATGGCCCAGGACCAGGATATACCATGATCCATCTGATTCGGCATCCCGGAATCGGGCCGGACCGTTGGGGCCAGTTGCTTTATCGCCGCGATCTTGGCGGATGGATCGATCTGGGCCGGGTTGGCGGAACGATAGGAAATAGAGCCCTTGACCTCCGCTGCCGGGCCGATAATAAGATTATTGACATCCCAGATTTCAACGTCGCCGCCCACCGGTCCGTTCAAGGAGTACTGGTTGGCGCTGCCTATGGCTTGGCCCTGGATGGCGCCGCGCAGGCTGACCGAATTACCGAACATCATCACATCCCGGGTGACTTGGGAAGTCTCCTGCAAGATTATCGTATTGGCTGCGCCGGTGATGCTGCCGCCCACCGGACCGCGGATGTTTATGGTATTGCCGGCGGAACGGATATCCCCGCTTACGGCACTGTGAATCACAAGCGTATTGCCGGCAGCGATAACGTCACCGTTCACATTGCCGTTAATGATTATGGAAGATCCGGCCGCAAAAACGTCCCCCTCAACATTGGCATCGACAGTCAGGTTATTGCCGGTTATAAACAAGGGGCCCCGCAGGTTTCCAACTGGTACGTTCACCATGTCTCCGCTCCGAATTTCGAGCGCTGCCGCTGTTGCTGCGGTCCAACCCAGCAACAGCACCGTCAGGATCAATAGTATTGAAAACCGATTCAGGCTTAACCGCATGTTATCCTCTCCTTTACACTCATCATTCAGGTATAACTAACCTCTTATCACCTCCCGGTCTGCTGGACGGCAAGCCTTTTGCCCGTAACGGTCCCGCTCCAGCAGTTTTTTGATGACTATATCTGGCTGGGTGGTATCTAAATACCACATCTCAGAATTATAATACCATAAAATAACAAAAATTTATCTCTGGGTAGTCCCTGGGCACTGAAACTGAAAAAATAATCCGACCCCATTTCCGGTTGGAAATTGAAGATATATTTTTTGTTGGTGACATTCTTTCTACTGGATATTTTGGTGCGGGAAATGTGCAAATCGAACCGGGTGATGTTGTCGCCGTTATCGGATCCTGCCCGGCGGGTATGTGTGCCATGGCAACAGCTAGACTCTGGGGTCCGTCCGCGATTATTGCGGTTGACACGATTCTTGATTGCAATTCGTCCATCCGCATATCCTTACATTATCCGGGGATGCCATGACCCATAACCGAACCTCCACTGCCTTCTTAGCAAATATCATTATTGGTGAACAATTCTTTTTACCGAACATATAATAAAACTGAAGGATTCAGAAATCGATATATCGGAAATCCGTCCTATCCCTCACTATGTATGAAAAATTAATTCCCGCTGTCCACTCAGTGGACAACGGGAATTAATTTTAGATGTACTTTGGAGACAGTCCCCTCCCGATTTTTGTCGAAACGCTTATCCGTCAGCGCCTGATCTCCGAAAAATAAAAGAACATGTCGCCCTACGTTTTCAAATAACGTTTTATGACACTTCCAAGTCCTTAAGTTCTACTTTACCAGAACCACATTTATAGCCTTAATCAAAGCGGTAGTGGAGTCGCCAACCTTAAAGCCAGCCTCCTTAAGAGAGTCGGTGGTCATCACTGAGGTAATGTGGAGATTAGGGATGTCCCCCACTTGAATAATAACCTTGGACATGATTTCACCCTGCTTAATCTCTATAACTTTCCCGGTTAGCTTATTCCGAACCCCTGCCTGCAAATTCACCACTCCTCTCTTGATTCATTCCTTAATTTTCATTATAACACAATAACACAGTAGTTATATAGTTTCAGGTAAATTGTCCCAATTCCATAACCTGAGTTTCAAGAAGTTGTCCGACAACCGACGTTGAAAAAGTACCTTACCACTTCGCAGGGGATGGAACTTGTTCGTCGCCTTCTTTATTGCCCTCCCAAGTTGCGTAACAGAGAAGGGTTTGCGTCGTGAATAAGGGCTCCACATGTGCGAGATGAGCCGTTTTAGACTAAACACAGCAACCCGTTATGCCTTGTCCTACATCGATAGGACCTGGATTTTCATTGTCTTTTTGCCGATGTTTTTTAGTTTGGATTTCTAAAAATATCATAACATTATATTACTTAAATATATTTTATATTTAATTTATTTTTTAGTTGGTTTGTGTTATGTTATGTTGTAAGATTGCAATGGCATTTGCCTCAATGATGCTCCTTACTCCTCTGACAGTCCTTTTAGAGAGGCTCATTCATTCTATACTATTTCATATCGTCATAAAGCTGACCTTGAACATGCCCTATTCGGTATTGGGCTTGTGTTTGTTGTTTGTTTTTCCGTCAGATTTTGGATTCACTATTCTTATGGCAGACATTGAAAGCATCTCGTTAGCACGAATAGGGAAAGGACAAAAACAAGAAATGCGGTTGATTACTTTTGCCGGGCCTCCTTCCTCAGGGAAAACATCAGTCATTTCAAAAATGATTCGAATCTATCTGGACCGAGACATAAAGGTCGGGGTTGTTAAATTTGACTGTCTTCAGAGCAATGACGACAAACTCTATGCCCGCCTGAAAGTGCCTGTATTACTGGGACTGTCCGGCCAGCACTGCCCGGATCATTACTATATAAGCAATATTGAAGACGTGTTCAATTGGGGCGTCGAGCTTAGACTCGACATCCTGTTATCAGAAAGCGCCGGCCTCTGCAACCGTTGCGCCCCACATATCCGGGACATTCCGGCAGTTTGCGTCATCGATCAAATGAGCGGCGTGCACACACCGAGAAAAATCGGGCCGATGCTCCGGTTTGCGGATATTGTCGTGATTACTAAGAGCGATGTAGTCTCTCAGGCCGAACGGGAAATATTCGAGATGAATGTGCAATATGTCAATCCCCGGGCTGACATTTTTCATGTTAACGGTCTGACCGGGCAGGGAGCGGCCGAATTGATTGAAACACTGGATAACTTTTCCGGCGATTCGATTGTCACGGACAATAAGCTGCGTTGTCCTATGCCGATGGCGCTTTGTTCTTACTGCTTAGGCGAAACCAACATTGGCGCCCAGTACCAGCTTGGCAATCTAAGAAAGGTTGAAATCCGGGAAAAGGGTATGGGGGAAGCCAATGATCGTTGATAAGTATCTGAAAGAACCGGTGCAACTGCTTTTTGCCGAACACCCTTACGCGAAAGACTGGCTGAAACAAATCAGCTGCGTTATCGACCCGGAGGATACGCTCTATGACGTCGTATTCAAACAAAAGGAATCGTTTTATGTTTCCCAGAATATGAACGCCCGTATGCTCATGCAGCAGTTCGAAGATTACTTGACTGTCATGGAAGATATGCTGGAACAAACTAAACAGGAAGTCAAAACCGTAACCCTGTTTCCTGGGCGCAACAAAGCCGGGGAACCAGAAAAATTTGAACCCCTCGTTTTTTATCCTGGGGAGATTATTGCAGTCGTCGGTCCGACTGGAAGCGGAAAAAGCCGTCTGCTTGAAGATATTGAATGCATAGCCAATGGAAATACGCCGACTGGAAGACGGATATCGATAAATAACGAAATCTCTTATATAGGAAAGAAGCGAAAAACGCGCCAAAAAATCGTTGCCCAGCTGTCCCAAAATATGAATTTCGTCATCGATCTGACCGTAAGGGACTTTCTCAGCATGCATGCCCGTTGCTGGCCGTCGGCCGACAACAACGGAAAAATCGAAAGAATATTGGAACTCGCCAATTCCCTGGCCGGAGAAAAATTTGACCTGGAGAGTAACGTTGCCCAACTCAGCGGAGGCCAGTCCAGAGCTTTAATGATCGCAGATTGTGCGCTATTGTCCTATACCCCGATTGTGTTGATCGATGAGATAGAGAACGCCGGGATTAACCGGCGCAAAGCCTTGGAGCTTTTAACCGGCGAAGATAAAATTGTTTTTCTGATAACGCACGATCCGCTCCTGGCCTTGCTTGCTCAGACGCGGCTGGTCACAAAAAACGGCGGGGTTCACCGCATTATCTCACGGACAAAGCGAGAAGAGGAAACGCTCCGGAAACTGGAGATTTTGGATAAGCAACTCGTTGAAATGCGCGTAAAGATGCGAGCCGGCGAAATGCTGGAAGATTGCGATGCGCAGCTGGCAGAGTTTGAACGGAAAATCAGATGAATTCGGAAAATGCGAACGGGAGAATATGTAAAGATGATCAGAGTACAAATCCAGTTACCCCTTAATATCAGCCGTTCCCTCGAAGATAGCTTAAGGGAGCATATTGAAACAAACGCCAGCGAATATCCAGCGGAAATTATCCTGGAAAACTCGCATGCCTGCGGCGGTAAAAACGCAGCAGACCTGAAACACGCAAAACAGGCCGACATTATGATAGGCTTCATGCCGGAGCTTGCGATGCAAACGGACGAATACCTGATGGAACATATTGTCAGCGTTCCCGGGCGCTTCCCCATTAATAAGGAGCTTCAAGACCTAGGATTTGCCGACTCCAGAGGATATTTCCATATCTTTGGCATTGTCCCTTTTATCATGTTCTACAATCCGGACTATACGGATGCTTTCGAAGTACCCCGCACCTGGAGTGAACTCCTCGATCCGAAGTGGAAATGCCGGATTATGATGCCGGGAAAAGAGCACATGGCCCCGAGGGTCATCCGCGCGTTTCTAAAACACGCTAACTTGGAGAACGCACCAACAGTCGATGAAAATATCACTTGCAGCGGGATGCCGCCCAATGTCATTGAGGCGGTTAAAAACGGTAAAAGCTCGTGCGTCAGCAGGAACGGTGCCAGATGGTTGACGGCAAACTGCAGCTCAAACCCATCCTCGGTGGAAACATACCAGCT
>CAZKWP010000080.1:0-10468 GCA_964556555.1 uncultured Syntrophomonadaceae bacterium | reverse complement strand
AACCTCAGATTTATTGCCGTTTGCTTTGGGTTTTCTGGGTGCGAAACTTGAGTTATTTAATAGTAAAGGCTTTTTAATAGCAAGTTAAGACTTAACGGAGATGACCCGCATACCAGGACGACCTTCCGCCTACCGCTTGGGTCCGCAGCTGCGGAAAAAACTCCCTGAGCTCATCCTCAGCGGCTCTTATAAAATTGAAATAATCCCCGCCTTCGAGCCACTCCAGAAGGCTCGTAATGATCGAGCGGTTCTGGTTGTAATCGTAAATAATAACCAAATGCCGGCTGACTCGGCTCATCTCCGTATACAGGATTTTTCTTTCCGCAGCCGGTAATCCATGGGCCACATAAGAAGCAATCGACAAATCAAAGTCTTTATCTTTAAACGGCAAACCTTCCAGGACATTGGCCTGAAGAAACTGAATCGAATAATTTTCTGGTTTGGCCCTGGCTTGGTTAAGCATTTTTTCACTCTGATCAACTCCGGTAACCTTTAACCCTCTTTGCCGGAGTATAGAGCATAAGGCCCCGGTGCCGCACCCAAAATCTATGATACTTTGGCAACGGTTTAAATCCAGTTCCCGGTATAGGCTGCCCAAAACTAAAGAATAATTCCTCTTTTGATAACCGTAAAACCAGTCATATATCGTGGCAATCCGGTCGAATAGCCGGGAGGTTTGTTTATTGTTCTGCGCTGGACTCATACCGCCCACTCCGATCTAGCCCAGATGCCGGGCTGCTCAAAATTCTATTTAGCCGTTTTTAAAATATAGGCCAGTACTAAAACTAGGCATAAGACGATAATCAGATAAAGCAGCGGATAAAACCAGGAGGAAACCACATACGTGACCGGCTGGGCGCGTAAAAAATGATTGCTGAAGCGAGCAGCCGTAAAAAATATGGCGGCCGCCAGAAAAGGAACCCCGCTCCGCGCCTGCTGGCGGATAAGATAGGAAGCGACGCCGGCGGCCAGCAGGGCCGCGGCCATTTCGTACAGTTGGGTTGGGTGCAGCGTCGGGGCACCCAATAAACGTCCCAGCTGAAATCCTGACTCCGCCGCCTGGCTCTGTGCCAGATAATACCGGTAGGCCGGGCTCCCAAAGGGGAAGCTTACGGCCCAAGGCAGCTGACTGGGCAGGCCATAACAACGGCCGTTTAAAAAGCAACCCACGAGCATTAGCGCTAAACCAATTCCCAGGCTGGGGGCGGCGGCATCAGCCAAAGGCCAAAGAGGAATTTTTAAAACCCGCGTACTGATCAGGCCAACCAAACCCGCTGCGAGCAGCCCCCCCATCAGGGAAAAACCAGAAAAATCCAGAGCCAGTACTTGCTCTGGATGCTTTCCATAATAGGCGGAATTAATTAGGACATTCCATAGCCGGGCCCCTGGCGGAACCGATATACCCATTATAACCGGCCCGGTCAGTACCATCCCCTCCCTTAACTGAGATATTTTCCAGGTAAATTCGACACAATAAACAAATTACCTTTGCTTTATGGGAAAACAATCCAAAATTTTCTGCCATTGTTAAGCTGCTGATTCAATAGAATTTCAGGCTGTTGCTTATACTTATATACATCGATTAATTTATGAGCCCGGATAATATATTCCCTCTTTGACAATAATTTTTCAGGGAGGATATAGCCGCTATATCTACAAAAACGGCAAAGATAACAGAAACGAACAGAAGAAAGGTAAATTATAGGCATTTGGGCTTGCCCAATCGGCTCGGAAATATTACAATTTGATGAAAGAGACTGTTCGTAAAATGGATAAGCAAAGAGGGGGAGTGTGGTGATATTCACGGCCATCCAGGCCGTGTTTATTAAAAAAAAAAGGAGGCTGAAAAATGAAAAAAATCCAATCCAAAAAACTGGCGGCTTTAGTCTTGGTGGTCTTTATGCTGGGCATCCTGGCCGGCTGCGGGGGCAGTACCCAGCAAGGCCAGACCCCGCCCAGCGGCAGCAATGCCCCAGCGGCAGCGATCAATGTCGGAATCAACATGGAACTATCCGGTGGAGTGGCCAGCTACGGCACCAACAGTAAAGATGGCGCAACGCTGGCAATCGAGGAAATCAACAAGGCTGGCGGAGTGTTGGGCAGACAGCTTAACCCGCTGGTGAAAGACTGCAAGTCTTCGGCGGATGAAGCGATGAGCGCAAGCGCGGCGCTGGCGGGAGAAGGAATCGTGGCCCAGATCGGACCGCTGACCAGCGGCAACGTGCAGGGAAGCACCCCGATTATGCTGGAGAAAAAGATCCCGTTAATCGCCCCTGCGGCAACAGCGGCCAATGTTACGGTTGACGAAAAAACCGGCGCGACCTTGGGATCAATCTTTAGGGTTTGCTTTATCGATCCCTTCCAGGGAACTTTAATGGCCGAATTTGCGGCCAAGAATCTGGGCGCGAAAAATGCAGCGATTTTCAAAGACGCTTCCAGTGATTACGGCAAAGGCCTGGCCGATTACTTCAAGCAAACCTTTACGGCCAGCGGCGGAACTATCGTGGCTGAAGAAGGATTTGTAAAAGGAGACCGGGATTTCAAAGCTACTTTGACCAAACTCAGAACCAAGAATCCTGATTTTATCTACATACCCGGCTACTATGAAGAAGTTGCTCCGCTGATTAAGCAGGCCCGCGAACTTGGAATTACAGTACCCATGGGCGGCCCGGATGGCTGGGATTCTCCAGACATGGTAAAAGTGGCCACTGCTGCCCATCTAAACAAAACCTATTTTACGAACCATTATTCATCACAGGATAAAGACCCGAAAGTTGTCGCGTTTGTTACGGCTTACAAGGCCAAATACAACGGCAAAGACCCGGATGCTTTCGCGGCGCTGGGATACGATGCGGTTCAGCTTTTAGCGCAGGCGATCAAGAATGCTAACAGCACCGATCCTGCTACCATTACCGCGGCTCTATCCCAAATCAAGGATTTCCAGGGGATCACCGGCAAGATGACGATCGATGAAAAGCATAACCCGGTCAAGGCCGGAGTTATCATTGAGTTCAAAGATGGCGCACAAGTGATGAATACCCGGATCCAGCCCTAGTAGCTTGGCATGGCAACCGGAGGAAGTTTGCCTCCGGTTGCCATTACCATTTGTTAAGGATGTGGCTGTTATGCTGGAATTTATGCAGCAAATACTTAACGGTTTATCCCTGGGCGCTATTTACGCCCTCATCGCCCTGGGTTACACCATGGTTTACGGAATCATAATGCTGATTAATTTTGCCCACGGCGATATCATGATGATCGGGGCTTTTGTTGGTTTCTATTCAATTTCCCTGCTGGGCAGCAATATTGTGGTAGCCATGCTTTTCGCTATGGTTACCTGCGCCATCTTGGGAGTGGTCATCGAAAAAATTGCCTATCGTCCGCTGCGAAAATCCACCCGGATTGCTGCTTTGATTACGGCCATCGGGGTTTCTCTTTTCCTGGAGTACGTCACGATTTTCCTTTTGGGACCCCAGCAGAAGGTTTTCCCCCAAGATGCGTTCCCGCTCCAAGAGTTCCACGCTTGGGGGCTTTTTATTACGAACAAGGATATTTTTATTATTGTATCCGCGGTCTTATTAATGGTTATCCTGCAGTTCTTCATCAAAAAAACCAAAACCGGCAAGGCCATGCGGGCCGTATCGGTAGACCAGGAAGCCGCCCGGTTAATGGGGATAAACGTTGATAGTACGATCTCCATAACCTTTGCCATCGGTTCCGCGTTAGCGGCCGCGGCCGGGGTGATGATCGGCGTATACTACAATACCATCAATCCCTTAATGGGAATCATCCCCGGGCTGAAGGCGTTTGTGGCCGCGGTTTTGGGCGGGATCGGCATTATCCCTGGAGCCATGCTGGGCGGTTTTGTCATGGGAGTTCTCGAGACGTTCGTCAGTGGCTATGGCAGCAGTCTCTACCGGGATGCCGTGGCGTTCGGAGTCCTGATCCTAATTTTACTGGTTAAGCCTACCGGTCTTCTGGGCAAGAATTCCGGCGAAAAAGTGTAGGTGATAAAATGCAACTGATCTTACGCAACCGAATTGTCCGGTTCAGTGGGGAAGTATTAATTCTGGTCATCCTGTTTTCGTTGATCCAGTACATTATTACGACCGGACTACTAAACCAGTACTACCAGATTAACCTAACCTCCATGTGCATTAATATCATTTTGGCAGTCAGCTTGAATCTGATTAACGGTTTCACCGGTCAGCTATCCCTGGGACATGCCGGATTCATGGCCGTGGGTGCCTACGCTGCGGTGATCATGACCCAGATGCTGTCTCAGCCATTTATCATAGGACTGCTTGTTGCCTGTGTTGCCGCGGGGATAGCCGGATTCATCATCGGGGTGCCCACGCTCCGGTTAAAAGGGGATTACCTGGCGATCGCGACGCTGGCTTTTGGCGAAATCATCCGGGTGGTTTTACAGAATATCGATTACGTAAACGGTCCGGCTGGGATTGCGAGAATCGCCAAGCTGACCAACTGGGCGTGGTTGTTCGGGGCCACCGTAATCACCATTTTGGTGGTCGTAAATCTCATCAATTCGAGCTATGGCCGGGCCATCATCTCTATCCGGGAAGACGAAATTGCCTCCGAACTGATGGGTATCAACACTACCCGTTACAAGGTTCTGGCTTTTGTCATCGGCGCGATGTTTGCCGGACTGGCTGGTGCCCTGTATGCTCATTACTTTTACATCATCAAACCTGAGACGTTTAATTTCCTGAAATCGTTTGACATCCTGGTCATGGTCGTGCTGGGCGGACTGGGAAGCACTACCGGGGCCATCATAGCGGCAATCTTTATTACTGCACTGACCGCGGCACTCCAGTCCTTTCCGGCGATTCGCATGATTCTGTATGCTTTAATTTTGTTGATCGTAATGATCTATCGGCCCCAAGGTCTGATGGGCAACCAAGAATTTAGCCGGCAGACGTTGAAACGAATTTGGGGTGAACGAAAATGAGCCTGCTGGAAATAACTAAACTAAACAAGTCTTTTGGCGGCCTTAGCGCAGTATGCAATTTCGATTTCTACTTGAATAAGCATGAACTGGTAGGGCTCATCGGCCCTAACGGAGCGGGGAAAACTACGGTATTCAACCTGATTACCGGAGTATACAAACCGGACTCGGGAAAAATAATTTTTAACGGACAAAACATTGCCGGCTTGGCCCCTTACACCATCTGCAGCAAAGGCATCTCCCGAACTTTCCAGAATATCCGGCTTTTCAACGACCTGTCGGTCCTGGATAACGTGAAGATTGCCGCGCATAAAGACGTACCTTATGGAATATTCAGCACAATTTTGCGAACTCCCCGCTTTTTTGCGGGTGAAGAAAAGATGGAACAGGATGCGCTGCGCTACCTCGAGATTTTTCAATTGGCGGCCAAAAGAGATGAACTAGCCCGCAACCTCCCCTACGGAGAACAGCGCCGCCTGGAAATAGCGCGGGCGATGGCCACCAATCCGACATTGCTGATCCTGGATGAGCCGGCCGCCGGAATGAATCCCCAAGAAACTAAGGATCTGATGAACCTTATCCAATCGATCCGGGAAAACTTTAATCTGACGATACTATTGATTGAGCACGATATGTCCCTGGTAATGGGCGTATGCGAGCGAATCTATGTGCTTGATTACGGACAGATCATTGCCGAAGGTTTGCCGGCAGAAATTCGCAGCAACCGGCAGGTAATCGAGGCGTATCTTGGAGAGGAGGTAGAATAGTGCTGGAAATAAACGGAATTAACGTATTTTATGGGGCGATTCATGCACTTAAAAACCTGTCTCTTCAAGCGGAACCTGGAAAAATTGTTACGCTGATCGGGGGTAACGGAGCCGGGAAGTCAACCACGCTTAAAACGATTTCCGGGCTGTTGCGCCCGGTAAGCGGAACCGTTGCTTATAAAGGGCATGACTTGACCAAAATCCCCCCGGAGAAGATTGTCAGCCTGGGGATTTCCCACGTACCCGAAGGACGCCGGGTTTTTGCCCCGATGACGGTGCTGGAAAACCTGGAAATGGGTGCCTTCCTCCGCAAAGACAAACTGGGGATTAAAGAGGATCTGGAAAAGGTTTTTAAGCGTTTTCCCCGCTTGCAGGAACGACGCAAACAGTTAGCCGGAACTTTGAGCGGAGGCGAGCAGCAGATGCTGGCCATCGGCCGGGCGCTGATGGCCCGGCCGGAATTGCTGCTGATGGATGAACCATCCATGGGGTTAGCTCCCCTCTTAGTTAAAGAAATCTTTAAAATAATCAAGGATATCAATTCCCGGGGAACCACGATTCTGTTAGTGGAGCAAAACGCACACCTGGCTCTTTCCATAGCTGATCAGGCCTACGTGATTGAGACTGGCGAGATCGTCCTGCAGGGAACCGCGGAAGAGCTTATGAAAAGCGAAGCCGTCAAAAAAGCCTATCTGGGCGGATAATTGGAAATACTAGCAATTGGTAAAAGCTATCAGGAGGAGGTCGCTGAATGAAAGTAAAAGACCGAATGACGCGAAGTCCCGTAACCGCAACCTGGGAAACCAGCATTCAGGAAGCAATGTCGCTGATGAACGACCGCAGCATTCGCCGCCTTCCGATTGTGCAGGGGAAAAAACTGGTGGGGATTGTCGCGCTGAGCGATTTGAAGCAGGCCAGCCCTTCGAATGCCACTACCTTAAGCAAACACGAGTTAAACTATTTACTGGCCAAAACTACGATCAAAGATATCCTGCATTGATCCGGAAAACTATATCGAAACCGCAGCGCGGGTGATGCGCGAAAATAAGGTCAGTGGGCTGCCGGTAGTAGATAATCAGGGTAACTTAGTGGGAATTATCACGGAAACCGACCTTTTTAGCTCTCTGATCGATATTCTGGGAGTCACCCGGCCTCACAGCCGCATTGACTTTTTTACAGCGGATCGTCCGGGAACGGTGGCCGAAATTACCAGCATGATTGCAGAGAAGGGTAAAAATATCGTTAATATCGTGGGTTTCCATGACCAAAAGAAAGACCTGTACAAACTGGTTATCCGCTTGGAGGAATTAGACTGCCAGGATGTGGTCGTAGCCCTTAAGGAACGTGGTCTGGAAGTGGAATCAGTCATCATCAAGCAGTACGCTGATCACGCCTGATTAAATGTAGCTGTACGTTTCCTAGGCCAGTCAAATTAATTTCTATGTTTATTCTTATTTCCCTCCCAATTTACGGTGTTCTTTTGTAAACCTTATAAACTAAAACAGCTTAATGAACTAAATACTTACAGCTGCTCTAGTCAAAAATTCTTCCCCCTTCTCGGTTACACTGTCCAGCCCGTATCAGCCACAATAACCGTCCCTTCTTCCATTTTAATACTCTTCCTTTTGGCGGGTTAACACGGATATTTTCAAATCCCGTAACAAAAAATAAACATTGGAAATACTGGTCACCCTACCAAAAGGAGAAATAATAAGATGGATATAAATGAGCCCAAACTATTTAAAAATCCGCCTAAATCTTATTGGATGGACTCCACCCCTCAATCGGCCTATCCCGTTTTGGCCGAAGATATAAAAGTGGATATTGCCATCGTAGGCGGGGGGATTGCCGGGTTAAATACGGCCTATTTGCTCAGCCAGCAGGGGGTTAAAGTGGCCATTATCGAAGCGGACCATATCCTCCAAGGCACGACCGGACATACTACGGCTAAAATCACCTCTCAGCACGGCTTGATCTATCACCAAATCAAAAAACAAAGAGGAGAAGAATTGGCCAAACAGTATGCGGAGGCCAATGAGACGGCGATCCGGATGTATGAAAAGATAGCTCGGGAAAACCAGATTGATTGCGATCTGGTTCCGGAAGCAGCTTACGTATACACTCAGCAAGCCGGGTATGTTGAACAAATCCGCGAAGAAGCTGAAGTCGCGGCATCCCTCGGTATAAAAGCATCCTATTTAGAACAGATACCCTTGGGGTTTCCCATCAAAGCGGCGGTTCGTTTTGCAGACCAAGCACAATTCCATCCCCGTAAATTTCTGATCCCCCTAGCTGAAAAAATAACCAATCAAGGCAGCCAAATCTTTGAGCAAAGCCGAGTGGTAGAAATTGTAGAAGCGGCTAAAGGGTACGCCATAATCACCGGCCAAGGCAAAACAGTTACAGCTGAAAAAGTGGTTATTGCCTCCCATTATCCCTTCCTAAATAAACCTGATTTCTATTTTTCGAGGATCTATCAAGAGAGGTCTTATGTTGTGGCGATTAAAGCCCAGGAAAAGTATCCCGGGGGAATGTATATCAACGCTGAAGACCCCGGCCGTTCTCTGCGCAATCATCCGTCTGAGCAGGGTGAATTAATTTTTGTCGGCGGAGAGAATCATAAACCCGGTCAAGGTGAGGATACCACTTTGCACTACGAAGCGTTAATCGACTTTGCCAATGAAAACTTTACGGTTGAAGATATCCTCTACCGCTGGTCAACTCAGGACTGTATGACCTTGGATAACCTGCCCTATGTGGGACATTTCACGACTGAAACTCCCAATCTTTATGTAGCCACGGGCTATGGTAAATGGGGGATGACCAACAGTATGGCCTCGGCCATACTCTTAACCGACTTAATTCTAAAGGGCCGAAGTCCGTGGCAGGAGGTCTATGCACCTTCGCGCCAATCAACTGCCGTCTCCATCGTCACCTTTATTTCCCAAAACGCGAATGTGGCCAAAGAATTAATTGAAGGAAAAATTATGCCCCCAGCCAAGAACCTCGAAATTAAGCCAGGTGACGCCCGGATTGTTGAAAAAGACGGTCAAAAAACCGGCGCCTATCGAGACGAGCAGGGTGAAATACACTGCGTTGATACGACTTGTACTCACATGGGCTGCGAAGTACAGTGGAATTCTGCCGAAAGGTCCTGGGACTGTCCCTGCCATGGTTCAAGGTTTAATATCGCCGGAGAAGTAATTGAAGGACCGGCAGTTACATCGTTAAAATCCCATTATAATCTTAACCCGGTTGAGAAATTATTAACGGAAGACTTTTAGGCGACCACAGAAAGCATCGCTATCGCTAAAAGCATCTTTAAACTAAAAACCAAGGCTATCTTCACGATAAAGATAGCCTTGATTTTATTTTAACTATATTTTGCCTGACAACCACTTAATTTCTTTGCCCTTTTCTAGATTAACCTGGTCTTTCCAACCCGGACCATGAGCACCATGTGTTGGGCTAATACATAAGATGTGGTAAATAACTCTTAAATAGGAGAGATGCCAAGTGCCTAGAAGGATTAGCCCAGCCAAATTTGTGCAGGAATCACTGAATCTGCATCTATTCTTCCTGCGCATTATGAAAGAGCATGCTTTTTTCATCCAAGCTTCCCTGGCTCCGAAAGATAAAGAACTCATTAATCGGGCTGACAGAAGCCGCAAAACTTTTGAGGCCTTGCTGAAAGAAGCGGTGCAGCTGGCTGATAACAACGCCAGTCGATTTATCTTAAATTCCGGGGAAGTTGTAACCGATAAGACTCTTCAAATGGAAGAGAAAACTCAGGCTTTAACCGGTGTACCGTTCGACCTGGCACTTACCCGCAATGAAACGAGGTTAAGACCAGGTCCGGGAAATCCAGCCCTGGAAAGGCGGGTTCAGGAGTTTAACGAACGGGTTATTCGGGAAACCACAATCTTGGCTGAGTTGAAAGAGGAAATCCTCGAAGGTATGCTTAACTGCACCTTATTTACGACTAACTTTCCCGAGTTGCTGGAACACATAAGACACGAAGCCCGCTTTTTCATCCACCACCTGCAATGGCTGCAAAAGAGAATGGCATTGGAAGCCTCGGCTGCCTTAATCCAGGAAAAGCTCTTCTGGGACCATATCATGGCCGATCATGCTCAGTTTATCGCGCATCTGCTGGATCCCACGGAAAGAGAGCTAATTATGAGTGCCAACGCTTTTGCCCGTAGATTTAATAATCTGGAGAATCAGATCCGTCAAGTAAAAAAGGATAACGCGGCTATCCCCAATCAGCTGTTACGGGATGAAGTGCAGGCGACCAGGGAAATCAGAGATTTCAAAAATACCGCCGGTCAACTGATTCTCGATTGTGAAGTCCGGTCCATCATCATCCCCTTGTTGGCGGATCATGTATTAAGGGAAGCAAATCATTTTTTGGCTTTGCTGGTAAACCGGGGAACAGAAAGCTAAATGCGATAGTCGATTAATCCTGATTTAAATGACAACCGTCTTCGCTGTCCATTACCCATAAAAAAACTTCTCCGAAGCGGAGAAGTTTTTTTGCGGATTAATCAATTAATGTAACTGACTTACCGGTAGAGCCCCTGGGTGTTATTTAACGTTCAGATAACCGCCTTTAAATTTGCAAAAGGACTGCTTATTCATTCTCTGGACAAGTTTATGATTAATTGTCTGCGTTCTTTTACTCACGATTTTGGTGGATAATGATATATAATAAATGTTGAAAGTATACAAGGAG
>CAZKWP010000079.1:0-10492 GCA_964556555.1 uncultured Syntrophomonadaceae bacterium | reverse complement strand
GGCCGTTTCTGTCAAGCGATAAATGCCTAAAACTGCCTCTCCCCTAAAAGAACATCGGCTGACTGTTTAACCTGGTTCAACCCTTACTCATCGCCGTAATCACCATTCGATCATCGAAATAATCGCAAATAAATTTTAATTCATGTCGCTTATCTATTATTATTTGGCTGGCTCTAAATTATACCCTCCGCACTGGCTCCATCCTGTCCATTATAACTATGAACTATGACTTAAATAATCAACAGAAATTGTACCCGTAATGGTCGGTCGACTGGTCGTGGTGGCTAGTTTCAATCGTCCATTCCATCCGGATCCTAACCCCATTGAGTTCCGCGGCCCGGTGAATTTCGATAACCAGTTCCAGTAATTCTTCCGGCTGCATTTTCAACATTTCGTAGTTCAAATTAAATTCATAGCAGGGTATAAAGACATTACCAATCATTTCAAGTTCGGTTACTAATAACATTCCCCATAAACCAAGTCCTAACCCAGTGGAAGATCGAAAGATAGTGATCACTTTTTTGCCCAGACAATCATCCGGCGCGTATCCCATAGCGTTTAGGTGCTGATAGATCGTCATTGGTACCCGCTCCTTAATACTCAAGTGCCAAGAGTCAACTCAGCCTATAATATTTTATTTTGGACAGGAAAAAGCGCCACTTTTTTATTATTTAAATTAGGTTAATAATTCAACTTTTGGGTACCAGCCCAGCCTCCAAAAAAGATTCCAGGCCCCAAGCTCAATGCTTCCCGCTCCTAGCTTAAGATTAGTTCCCCTTATTTAAAATTTCCATAAATATTTCTCCGGAGATAGTCTCCTTCTCCACTAAATACTTGGCCAGTTCGTCCAATTTAGGCTGATTGTCCCGCAGAATGCCCGCAGCCCGCTCATGACAGGATTTAATAATCTTCAATACTTCCGCGTCGATCCTGGAGGCAGTTTCCGCTGAAACCAACAGGGAGGTGTCGCCGCCTAAGTAAGGATTGTTGACCATTTCCAAGGCCATCATGTCAAACTCCTCGCTCATACCAAACCGGGTCACCATAGCCCGGGCCAGCTTGGTTGCCTGAATAATATCATTCGCCGCGCCTGAAGTTATGGAACTTAGGGCCAACTCTTCCGCCGCCCTCCCGCCCATGAAGGTGGAGATCTTATCCAGGGCTTGCTCCTTGCTAAGCAGTACCTGTTCCGTTTCATCTATTTGCATCGTATAGCCTAAGGCCCCGGAAGTCCGGGGAATGATCGTAATCTTATGCACTGGGGCTGAGTGACTCTGCTTGGCTGCCACGATCGCGTGTCCTATCTCATGGTAAGCAATGGTCAGTTTGTCTTTCACCGACAACACCGCATTTTTTCTCTGATACCCGGCGATAACCACCTCTACCGACTCTTCCAGATCATTTTGCCGCACTTCTTTACGCCCCATTTTAACCGCCCGCAGCGCCCCTTCGTTAATAATATTGGCCAAGTCAGCACCTGATGCCCCGGAGGTGGCTCGGGCGATTGCATTTAAATCAATGTCCGGACCCAGCTTAACCTTTTTGGCGTGGACCTTAAGGACTGCTTCCCGACCCGCCAGGTCTGGCAGTTCCACCGGGATCCGGCGGTCAAACCGGCCCGGTCGAAGCAGGGCTTTGTCCAAAGTCTCGGGGCGGTTGGTGGCTGCCAGGATCACCACCCCTTTATCAGCTTCAAAGCCATCCATTTCGGTTAATAACTGATTCAGGGTTTGTTCCCGTTCGTCATTACTGCCCATTACTCCAGAATTACGGCTTTTGCCAATCGCGTCAATCTCGTCAATAAAGATGATACACGGCGCCTTTTCCTGGGCTTGCTTAAACAGGTCCCGCACCCGGGCCGCCCCCATGCCCACAAACATCTCCACAAATTCCGATCCCGAGATGGTGAAAAAAGGAACCTTCGCTTCCCCGGCTACGGCTTGGGCTAAGAGGGTTTTCCCGGTGCCGGGGGGGCCGACCAACAGGGCGCCTTTGGGGATTCGCGCCCCCACTTCCTTATACTTTTGCGGATTATGCAAAAAATCTACAATTTCCTGCAGCGCCTCTTTTGCCTCATCCTGCCCGGCTACATCAGCAAAAGATTTGCCGGTTTGAGCTTCCACATAGACTTTGGCATTGCTCTTCCCAAAGGTCATGGCATTCCCCATGCCGCCCATCTGGCCCTGCATTCGCGCGGAAATCATCCGGGCAATCAACCAAAAGATTAATAAAGGGAAAATCCACATTAAGATAAAACTGATGAAAGGCGAACTTTCCTGCGGAATTACCTGTTCAAATTTTTCAACTTTGGCTGCTTGCAGCCGGTTAACCAACTCCGGGTCCTCCATGCGTCCGGTCACATAGGCGCCCTCGGTACCGTCAGGGTTTCTGGCCACAAAGCCAATCTGATTTTCCTGAATCTCTACGGTTTTAACCGTGCCCTTGGCCAGTTCCTGCAAAAAGGTGCCGTAGTCCACTTCGGTAATTTTTGCTTGAAAAAAGCGGGGGAAAATAAAAGCATTCAGCAGCAAGACAATTACTGCCGCGATAATCCCGTAATAGAGCAGGGAGTTCTTATCATCTTTGCGAAGTTTCATGCATATATTTCCTTTCGTTTATTCCTTTGGTCTAATATCAGATTACCTAGATTTAGAAAAAAAGCATCTGTTTGTTAGACTTAAATGGTATGCTATTCTTTATTATAAAGGAAGGAAAACCAAATTTATATCGAAAATTAGAACAAACATTTTATAGTAATTAAGGTATAAGATAAGAAATATTTTATACTCCCCGTAGATGCAATTCCTGATTTCATTCCGGTTGCTGGTTACGCGGATGAGTTTAAGTAGTCTATGGGAAAGAATGATTTAAAGAGATCAGGAAATAATTAAACTAATCACTAGAGCAATTCTGACCGCGGCAGCATATGATAATCCGAAAGGGATATAAGGCTGAGCGTATACAAATACCACTAAAATTAATTCCCGCTGTCCACTGAGTGGACAGCGGGAATTAATTTTAGCATCTGGCAATACCTGATTTAGAGCTAAACCTAATCTAAATAAGACTATTGAACAAATCCCTGGAAGCCTTGATGCTCCAGGGAAAATTTATGGCGCGCCCGGTAGGTCTCGAACCTACGACCTGCGGATTCGAAGTCCGACACTCTATCCAACTGAGCTACGGGCGCAAAAATTATTCAGCTTTGGAAAAAAGTCCGTTACTTATTCTATCAAAGCAACCCAACCGGGTCAAGCCGGATCTCAAAATTGACCAATCGTCAACTAGGACAAAGTCCCGCGGACTGCCCTAGCCGAAATCCAGAATTAAAACTACTCTAAGGACGCCTGCCTTCCGCGGCTGCTGAAGCAGGCATAAAAAGTGGGCAGCAAAGAAACAAAAATGATACTTAAGATTACGACGGTTAAATTGTCTTTCACTATGGGGATATTGCCAAAATAAAAACCGCCTAGCACAAAGAGCAATACCCAGATGATACCCCCTAAGGAGTTATACCAGATAAATTTAGAAGCGCTCATTTTCCCAACCCCGGCTACAAAAGGCGCAATCGTACGTAAGATCGGTACGAACCGAGATAAGAACAGGGCTTTACCGCCATATTTTTCATAAAAGGCATGCGTTCTATCCAGGTATTCTTTTTTTATGATTTGTCTTTCACTCAGCATAATTTGCTGTCCAATCAGCCGGCCAATCAGGTAATTTACGGTGTTTCCCAAAATAGCCGCAATAATTAGCAGGATTGCCGCCAATTTAACCTCTAAGGCCCCGGCCGCTGCAAAAGCCCCAATTACAAAAATTAACGAGTCACCAGGCAAAAAGGGGGTGACTACTAAACCGGTTTCACAAAAGATGATCAGAAAAAGGATAAAATAAGTCCAGGTTCCATAGGTTTGGATAATTTCTGCCAGATGGACATCTACATGGAGAATAATATCAATAAAGCCCGCTATTAATTCCATAAGCCTCTCCCAAAGCTAAATATCCTTTCCGATATCTTACGGACGGATATCAAAAAGGATATTCTTCAAACGTTTTTGCGGTTTCAAATGGATCGCCGCCTAAATAAAAAATGGGGTGGATGATGGGACTTGAACCCACGGCCCCCAGAGCCACAATCTGGTGCTCTAGCCTACTGAGCTACACCCACCACGATCAAGTCTGCTAAATTAGTTTAATACTTTCATATCAACTCTGCAAGAGTTATCCTAGCAGATGTCCCCGTTTATGTCAAGGCATTGCCCTTAGTTTCCATTAGTCTGCCTATCCGCAAATCCTCGTTAAATTATTTAATCGAGAAAAGCTAATCCGTTCCGCATTAGGCAGAGATGCCTAAAAAGAAAAACACCCTTATTCTAAAAATTATTAGTTTATTTGTTGTATATTTGTGGAAAATTAGGTAAAATAATATTATGGTGGGATTTGAATGGCAGTTGTTCATTCCAAATGTCTGTTTTTACCGATTAACCAGGAGGATGATTTATTATGAATGTCTATGTTCAGGCAGAAATTGCCGATTTAATTGAGCAGGTAAGAGCAAACCTGAACGATCTTGGGGAGAAACAAACGCTTGTATCCAAAGACATCCTGGATTTAAGCGGTAAATTGGATGAATTAATCGTGGAATTCCATCGCCTTCAGCTAACCCGAACCATCGGCTAAATAGCCAGTTTTAAGCTTTGTTTCTGCTTAAAGAAAATCGCGACTAAAAACCTCCACAAACCTTTCCTATGACTCCGCGTATTATACCCCTCCCAAATAAAAAAACCTGGCATCTCCAGGATAATCCAACTTATAAATGGCGTCCCGGGAGGGATTCGAACCCCCGACCCACGGCTTAGAAGGCCGTTGCTCTGTCCGGCTGAGCTACCGGGACTTGTCGCCATCCTCCCGCGTAGTTATTCGCTTTATAACCACCAGGATTTGCAATAAAAAAATGGTCGGGGCAACACGACTTGAACGTGCGGCCTCCTGCTCCCAAGGCAGGCGCTCTACCAAACTGAGCTATGCCCCGACTTGCATGACATATTATATAACAGCGAAAGATTTAGGTCAAGTAAAGCCTGGAATGCTTATCCTCCTAATCCCCCGTTTCGGTTGAGTTGATTCCCCTTAATCAGTCTCCTTAAATCTCGATCTTTTGCACCTCGATTTTTCCTTGATTAATTATAATCAAACCTATGGTAGGGTTCGTTTTGCGGGGCCGAGAGGGGCTGCCCGGATTTAAGAGGAGCAGGCCTTCCATCTTTTCCAGGGTCCAATAATGGGTATGCCCAAAGACGACCAACTCCGCCTCGGCTTCTTTCCCCCGGTAATAAAGATTTAGCAAGCCTTTTTTTACTCCGTATAAGTGGCCATGGGTCAGGAAAATCCGTATGCCGGCAATTTCCAGGACTTCCTCCTTTGGGCCGCTGATCTGGAAATCACAGTTTCCCAGCACCGCGTTTACCTCGAGCTTCAAAGCCCGGGCTATTTGCCGCGCATCGCTGTAATGATCCCCCGTATGCAGCAGCCGATCCGCCTTTAAAGCGGCCAGTGCCGGTATGGTATGACTCCATTCCCCGTGGGTGTCCCCCAGAACCCCGATTCTATACATAGCCATCCCCCGTTTATTCAACCGGAACGTCCGGCGCCATTCCGCAGTTTCCCTGGGAAGCGGCCAGCAAAAGCGTCACAGCCTTTTTTAAGGCTTGAGCCCGGTGACTCACCTGATTCTTCGCTTCCAGGTCTAATTGGGCCAAGGTCAACCCTTTTTCCGGGAGAATAAATATTGGATCGTAACCAAAGCCCTCCTCACCGACCGGATTTTCACCGATCAAGCCGGGGCAAGTGCCTTCAGTTAAATAAACCTGGCTATGCCCCGGGATTACCAAGGCCATCACACAGCGGAAACGGGCGGTTCTTTTTTCCAGAGGGACTCCGATCAAAAGCGACAGGAGTTTTTGATTGTTCTTACGATCATCTGCGTCTTCCCCGGCGAAACGGGCGGAGTAGACCCCAGGGGCTCCGTCTAAAAAGTCGACTTCCAGCCCGGAATCATCGCCCAGGGACATTAAACCGGTATGTTCCGCAATAGCTGAGGCCTTGATTTGAGCGTTTTCCGCAAAGGTAAGGCCGGTTTCCGCAATTTCCGGCAAGTCCGGGAAGTCAGCCAAAGACAATACCAAAAAAGGATAATCGGCCAACAGGGCCTTTACCTCTTTCAACTTTCCCGTGTTTTTCGTGGCGACCACTAATTTTTGCATAGCGGCTCTTCTCCTAAAATTCCCCGCAGAATCTCTTTCTCCTGCTCAATCAGTTCTTGAATCCCGCGAGCGGATAAATCCAAAAAACGTTGTAATTCCTCACTCGAGAACGGCCGGTCCTCTGCAGTGCCCTGAATCTCCACAAAACACCCTTGCCCGGTCATTACCACATTCATATCCACTTCCGCCTGCGAATCCTCATGATAATTCAAGTCCAGGAGCGCTTCTCCCTGCACCTTGCCCACACTGATGGCGGCCAAGTAATCGGTGATCGGAATCTTCGCGATTAATTTCTTCTGGCGTAATCCATTTAAAGCCAAAACCAGGGCTAAAAAGCCGCCGGTCACTGAAGCGGTCCGGGTGCCCCCATCCGCCTGAATCACGTCACAATCAATCCAGACCGTTCGCTCTCCCATGCCGGCCAGGTCCACAACTGAGCGCAAAGATCGGCCAATCAGCCGTTGGATTTCGTGGGTCCGACCCCCAATTTTACCGCGAGCCGATTCCCGAACGTTGCGGGAGTGAGTGGATCGGGGCAAGAGCGCATACTCCGCCGTAACCCAACCTTTACCGGTGCCCTTAACGTGCGGCGGCACCCGCTCCTCCACGGAAGCGGCACATAAAACTTTAGTATCCCCCACTTCAATCAGGACCGAGCCCTCGGCATGTTTAAGATAGTTAACGGTTATAGTTACCGGTCGTATTTCCGTGGCTTGGCGTCCATCGATTCTTTCCATAAAAACAAATAATCCTCCTTAATCTAAATACCGCTGATACTGCGCCCGACCCATTTGGTAACAGTCATTTCCCCGCGCATCAATGGCCACAACTGCGGGAAATTGCTCCACCCGCATTCGCCGGATCGCTTCCGGCCCTAATTCAGGATAGGCCACGATTTCCGACTCTACGATGCATTGGGCAAGCAGCGCGCCCGCTCCCCCGATTGCCGCCAAATATACCGCGCCGTATTTTTGCATGGCCGCGATTACCTCGGCGGAACGCAGACCTTTACCAATCATAACCCTAAGCCCCCGCTCAATCAAGCTGGGTGTGTAGGCATCCATCCGGCCGCTGGTGGTGGGTCCCGCTGAGCCAATAACCCGGCCCGGGCGCGCGGGACTTGGCCCTACATAATATATAGCCTGTCCCTCTAAAGGGATCGGTAATTCCTGATTCTGCTGGATCGCTTCAAACAAGCGGCGATGGGCAGCGTCCCGGGCCGCATACAGAATCCCGGAAAGCAATACCGGCTCCCCCGCTTTAAGATCCCAAACTGCCTCTTTATCGAGCGGAAGATTTAAATGCTTAATCATATACAGACCTCCTGGTGCCGGGCACAGTGACAGTTTAAATTAACTGCGACCGGCAGACAAGCAAGATGCGTCGGAAAAGTTTCGATATGGACAGCCAAAGCAGTTATCCGGCCGCCTAAACCCTGCGGCCCAATTCCCAGATCATTTATCTGGCTTATAACTTCCGCTTCCAGCGCGGCTAGCTGAGGATCCGGGTTTGGCTGGCCCAAGGGTCTAAGCAAGGCCCGTTTGGCTAAAAGCGCGGCTTTCTCCATGGTCCCGCCGACCCCTACCCCGACCACAACCGGGGGACAGGGATTCGGGCCGGCCTCAGCCACGACCTCCACGATAAACTTTTTAATTCCGGCAACGCCATCAGCCGGTTTTAACATCCGGACCTGGCTCATGTTTTCGCTGCCTCCGCCCTTAGGAGCTAAGGTTATGCGCAGCTGTTTTCCCGGCACAATCTCATAATGAATAATGGCCGGCGTGTTATCACCGGTATTCTCCCGTTCAAACAAACCCCTAACCATTGATTTTCGAAGATACCCTTTCTGGTAACCGCGGCGTACACCCTCATTTATCGCAACGCTCAAATCGCCGCCGGTTACCTGGACCTGCTGACCCAGTTCCACAAAAACCACAGCTTGGCCGGTATCCTGACAAAGCGGCAGGTTTTCCTGCCCGGCAATGACGATATTTTCGAGAATCCGGGCTAGTATTTCTTTCCCGGCCGCTGATTCCTCCGACTGCACGCTTAAATTGAGGGCTTGATGAACATCCTCTCCCAGCTGATAATTAGCTTTTAAACACAATTCTGCTACGGCTTGGCTGATCTGCTCCGCTGAAATCTCGCGCATTAAGCTTCAATCCTTAATCTCAAATTTATCCTGATTAATTCCCGCCAGTTTAAGCAAATAACCCGGGCAAGCCCCACCTGCCCGGGGATAAGGTGACCAACACCCTAACATGGTCATTCGCATCAACAAAACTGACTCTTCCCAGTTCCGCTTAACCCTGGATCTAATCTAAGTTAATCTGTTCCACCTGCTGCAGCAGATCTCCCAGGGCCAATTTCCCTGCCCTAACAAACGATTCCGGCGCGCCGGTCGAATAAAAACGGTGCGGCACAGCTGGTCTGGGCGACTGGCTTAACTGACCTAAGTTCTGAAGAATTCTCTGAACCTGATCCACGGTTTCCTGGGCAGGGTCAACCAGCGTTATTTCCTTACCTATCAGATCCTGAATTATTGTCCTTAAGAAGGGATAGTGCGTGCACCCTAAGATAATTGTATCTACCCTGGCTGCCAGCAAAGGAGCCAGATACTCCCGACAGGCTTGTTCCGCTTCCGTTCCAGCTAATTTGCCGCTTTCAACCAGCGGCACCAGCCGAGGGCAGGCTTGACTAAAAACTACTGCAGCCGGGTCAATTTGCCGGGTAATTTGATTAAAAGCCCCGCTTCTAGTGGTGGCTTCAGTCGCCAAAACCCCAATCCGGCCATTTCGGGTGATTGCCAAAGCCCGTCTGACTCCCGGTTCAATCACCCCGACAATCGGCAAAGCATAATGGTCAGTTAAATATTCTAAGGAAACTGCCGAGCTGGTGTTACAGGCTGCCACAATCATCTTGACCTTCTTCCCCACTAGAAAATCAGCTATCTGAGTCGCAAAACCTTTGAGTTCCTCTACCGTTCGAGAACCGTATGGCAAATGGGCGTTATCTCCCAGATAGATGACCTTTTCCTGCGGCAGCTTTTCTAATAAAACGCGAACTACGGTCAACCCGCCCACGCCGGAGTCGAAAACGCCGATTGGCTGGTCCTCGAGCACGCCTATCACTTCCGTTTCTGTAATGGTGTCTTAGCCAGTGGTTACGCTGGATATTATACCACATTTAGTCTGCCATCAAAATCCAGGTTTCCGGGACCAGTCCTTTTATCAGTTTTTTATTAAAGATTCGCTCCTAGTCAGCGGTTGACTAAGGTCTACTTCTCCCCGCGGACTGTTAACAATCTGCCCATCCACTAACACCTGGACTTCGGTAACCGTTGGATACTGAGTCAGGGTATTTACCACCGCGTAAACCGCCAGGGTCTCTGCCTTCGGGTCTTTGCTCAGGTTGGAAATGAATTCCCGACTCAAATCCACGATACACTTCCCGTCTGTACGAACATTAATGTCCAGCAAAGAAGTACCCAGGGGAATTGCCGAGACCGTTCCGGACCCGATAGCATCCGCGCCTTTAAACAGTTCTTCCAGGGTAGCCCTGGCCATTCCTACTGTTTTAGGAATTTCTCTTTTTTCCTTGACTAGTTGATGACTGGCCGTATCCATAAAATACAGTTCCACCGCGATCATTTCCGTATTGCTTTGACTTTCTCCAATAATTATCTCCGCGTTTTCTCCCAGCCTTTCCGCGGTGGTGGGCACGGAAACTTCTTGATTCTGACCACCAAAAATCTTGGTCTGATCAGCGAAAGACGGCCATTCACAGCCGATGGTCATTAATCCCAGACTAAGCAGCAAGACAACTAAAAATAATGGGGTTTTCATACTCTTATCCATGCAAATTCCTCCTTTACCTTTTTATACTAATAGGTATCGAATTTGCCGGGATTTTATTACTAATTCTGGTCCAAAAGTTTGTATTATTTCACACAGCAAAGAAATTGGCCAAAACATCTGCGCTTCTTCTAAAGTATCCAGGAGATGCACTGAGGAAAATCGTCTTTCCAGTAATCAACCAGGCTCTCTTTCCCCATAAAGAAACCGCGTTTTAACCAGCAGGCGTCTGCTGGTTAAAACGCGGTTTCTTTTATATACTTCTCTTATATCCTATTAAATCAATGGGCTCTTTTGATTAAAGTTTAAACTAATTAAACTTTATAATAAACTAAACTTTTAAAACTTAGCCTTTCTCCTGCCTTTCCTTCGGTT
>CAZKWP010000078.1:0-10524 GCA_964556555.1 uncultured Syntrophomonadaceae bacterium | reverse complement strand
TTGCCACAGCCCCGATATCTCCCGGGTTTAACTCAGCTGCGCTGTCTTGATTCTTACCCCGCATGATAATGATTTGGCTGATTTTTTCTTCCTTTTCCTTATTGGCATTGTAGACCGTGCTATCCCCTTTTATTTTGCCGGTAAAGACGCGGAAGAAGTTTAATTTGCCAACGTACGGGTCGGCCAGGGTTTTAAAGACTAAGGCGGCTAAGGGTTCCGCGGCCAAATCCTTGCCTTCCGCTGCAGCGGTTTCGGCTGGGTTGGGGAAACTTTCAACCAGCAGGTCTAATACCGGCTGGATGCCCATATTCTTGGTCGCTGAGCCACAGAGCACGGGAACCACTAGTCCTTTTTTAACTGAAGCCTTAAAACCAGTAATGATTTCTTCGGGGGTGAGTTCTTCCCCTTCTAAATACTTATTTAAAAGATCGTCATCCGCTTCCGCTGCGGCTTCCGCGAGCTGGTCCCGGTAAGAGGCCACTGTCTCGGTTAAATCCGCAGGAATAGGAATCTCTTTCAACTTGCCGTTGGCTTCAAACTGCCAGGCTTTCATTTTCAGCAGGTCCACCACACCCGAAAAAGCTGCTTCCGCGCCAATCGGGATTTGAATCGGGACAATATTGCTGCCGCTAAAGGCTTCCTTCATCTGATCTAAAACCCGGAAAAAGTTGGCGTTTTCCCTTTCTAGTTTATTAACAAAGACCAGTCGGGGCATTTCCAGTTTATCGGCATCGTCCCAAACCGCCTCGGTCTGCACTTCCACCCCGGATACGCCGCATAAAACGACCAACAGGCTGTCCACCGCCCGCAAAGAGCCTTTCACTTCACTATAAAAGTCAGCAAACCCAGGGGTGTCGATCAGATTAATCTTATGATTATTCCATTCCACCGGGGCTAAGGTGGCATTTATCGTGATTTTACGTTTGGTCTCCTCCGGATGAAAATCGGTTACCGTGGTACCGTCGTCTACTTTGCCCAAACGATTCGTATGTCCCGCATTAAAAAGCATCGCCTCCGTCAGCGACGTCTTACCGGAACTCACATGTCCTACAATGGCAACATTCCGCAGTTTACTTGTGGGGTAAACATTCAACAAATATCTCCTCCTTTAATCTATGTAAACAACTTTATTGGTAGTCTCGGTTAAGTTAAATTCCCGCTGCGTCTTAGGTCCGGGGATTATTATTAAAATCCTATAATACTTTACCAGATGCGAAGAGAGCAAGTCAAGGGCAACGGTTAAGTTTACTCAGAACCTTCCTTTTACGCCTAGTCTATCCAGCGGGTCAAATTCATAGTAATTGGCAGGGGGGATACAGAATATGGCAAAACAAAACCTGGTGCAGGGTACCCTCGTTCTTACAGCCGCTAATTTGTTCAACCGCATCCTCGGGCTGATTAATCAGGCTTTAATCCTGCGTTTAATCGGTTCCGAAGGTTACGGCCTGTTTCAGCTGGCGGTCCCTATTTTCCTGTTCGTGCTGATTTTGACTACCGCCGGTCTGCCGGTGGCGATTTCCAAACGGGTAGCAGAAGAAAACACCCGCGGTAATCTGCCGCTAGCCCGCCAGATTCTGGGCTGGTCGGTTAGGCGCCTAGGGCTGACTGGACTGCTCCTGGCCGGGGGGCTGGGAATAATCCTGCCGGGATTTGGCCCTCGGTTAATGGTCGATCCCCGGGCGGGTTGGTGTCTCCTGGTTTTGCTTCCGGCGCTGCCCATCTCCGCGGTCTCCTCGGCTTTTAGGGCATATTTTCAAGGAATCCAGAACATGGCCCTGCCCGCGGTTGGCCAGATGCTTGAACAAATCGTAAGAGTAATAACGGGAATGTATTTGGCGGCGCGGCTCATGCCCTGGGGTATCCCTTTTGCCGCAGCGGGTTACGCCTTTGGTATTGTTCTGGGTGAGACTTGCGGCTGCCTGCTGCTGGTCGGTTATTACCTCTGGGAAAAGCAACGTACAAAGACGGTTCACGGGAGTCAATTGCCGCCGGCTGGCAGACGCATACCGCTTCCGCCGAAATCAAAACCCGCCCCGGCCGCGGAACCGATTTTTGCGAGCCTTTGGTCCATAGCCGGACCGGTAACCTACACCCGCTTAATCTCGGTCCTTCTGCTTAATGTGGAGGCACACCTGATTCCCGGACAACTGCTGCGGCTGGGCTATTCTCCAGCCGAGGCTACGGCCATGTACGGACTTTTTACGGGCGTAGCTTTAACCTTGATTTCGATTCCCAGTATTTTTACCACCGCCATCAGTACGAATCTGCTGCCGGCGGTTTCCGCTGCCTGGATTCGCAAAGACTGGTCCTGGTTAAGAAACCGGCTTTCGCTTACGCTCAGTTATTCCTTGATGGCCGGGATCCCGATCCTGGTGCTCCTGGGGATATTTGCGCCGCAGATCACGCTGCTGATTTTTCGGGTGCCGGGAGCGGCTTTGCCGGTGCGGGTCTTAGTTTGCGGAGGGATTTTCTTATATCTGCTGCAAACCACGAATGGCATTCTGTTGGGCTTAGGGCAGGCGAAAAGAGTTTTGGCGAATACGCTCCTTTTTGCGCTGGTGCGGATTTTGTGCCTCTATGGCTTAACCAGTCTTAGTTTAAGGATCCAAGCCGAGCGCGGGTTGGGCGGCCCCATGACTTTCCCTTTCCTTAATCTACTGCTGCCCTACCTGCCATCAAATTTAAATTTCGATTTAGCGGACCTGCTGCACAATGGGTTAGGGATAATTGCGCTGGCTTATGTGATAAGTTATCTAGTCGGCGCCTTTTTAAACTTTATCCCTTTGTATCGCCGTTTCATTAATTGGGAATTAAAACGGGAACTGCTGATTCCGCTTTTAGCCGCGGCCGGAATGGGCTGGATCATGGCCAACCTAACAATTTCCCTTCCGATGCCCGGTCTTAACCCGGTTAGGCTATTAGGGATCATGGGGCTGGGTTTGGCCAGTTATCTGGCTTTCCTGCTGGCGGGAGGTTCTTTGCAGCTTAATGAAATCCGCCGGCTCATAGGCTTAAGCCGCGGCTAAAGATGAATGTCGGTTTTAATTGAGCAGTTATAAATTGGGCGTTTATAGTTGGGCGGTCATAGTTGTCCTTAATTCCTATGGAGCTTAATTCTTAGTCCTCTTAATCCTCAGTCCTGCCACCGGGGCAGCAGATTATGTGCTACACCTAAGTGATCGAGGACTTTACCGACGGTTTGGTCAACCACCTCGGCTAAGGTTCGCGGCCGGTGATAAAAGGCAGGAATCGGCGGGATAATAAGCGCGCCTAATTTCGAGAGCCTGAGCAGATTCTCCAGATGGATGGTGCTTAATGGGGTTTCCCGGGGGACCATGATCAATTGGCGGCGTTCTTTAAGACAAACGTCCCCGGCCCGGGTAATCAGAGAGTCACCGTATCCATGAGCAATTGCGCCTAGGGTTTTCATACTGCAGGGAATAATGACCATGCCCGCGTTTAAGAAGCTGCCGCTCGCAATCTTCGCCGTTTGATCGCGGTTGCGGTAGACAGCGTCCGCCAAAGACCGGACCGCTTCCATGGAATAGTCGGTCTCCAGCTTAATCGTTTCCTCGGCCCAATCGCTGATTAGCAGATGGGTTTCTATCCCACCCGCTTTTTTTAATTCCTCCAAAAGCCGTATCCCGTAGATGGCGCCGGAGGCCCCGGTTATGGCGACAATTAACTTGGTGATGGTGATCATCCCTCCTAGTTTTTCCGGCTTACCGGGATTTGCCCCGGTAATAAAAATGATAGAGCCAGTATAAAGCCAGCCCGACTGCCACCAGGATGATTATTTGCAGGATTACGTACACCCGCAGGCTGTCCACGATCGTTAAAACTGAGGCTAGCACCAGGGGTATAACCCAGGAAAGAAACGGGTTGCGGAGCGGCCAGGTGCGGGTTTTATACCAGGTTACAATGGAGGAGAGATTAAAAATCACCCAAAACACCAGGGAATTTAAGAGCCAATTCAAGGTCAAAACCAGCATCCTCCCTCGGATCTATTACTATCGCAACATATTCTTCAACCGTATTTGCAGGTCTTCTTTCAAACAGAAATTAGTCAGATCAAAATGTACCGGGGTCATGGTTACAAAATTGTCGCGGATGGCCATCACATCGGTATCTTCATCCTGGTCATCATCCACAATGTCCCCCGCCAGCCAATAATAGCTCTTACCCCGGGGATCCTTGCGTTCACTAAATACATCTTCGTAGCGCCGGATTCCGAGTTTGGTAAGTTTAATCCCGCGAATATCTTCTTCAGGTACAGACGGTATATTAACATTAAGCATCGCATCAGCTGGTATACCGGCTTCCGCAATTTCCAGGCAAAGATTGCGGGCCACTTTGACCGCATACGTATAATCCGCCTGATATTCAAAACTGTTTAAGGAAATGGCAATCGACGGCACCCCTAATATAATTCCTTCGATGGCTGCCGCCACGGTTCCCGAATACATAACATCCGTGCCCAGGTTCCCGCCCCGGTTGATTCCGGAGATGACCAAATCCGGGGGTTCTTCCAAAATACTGCAGACCGCCAGTTTGACGCAGTCGGTGGGGGTTCCGTCCACTACCCAGCCAGGAGTAGGCGGCCCGGAAAACTGGTATTTGGCTACCCGAATCGGACGATCTACGGTAATGCCGTGTCCCGAAGCGCTGCGTTCCCGATCCGGCGCGACTACGGTGATTTCGCTAATATCACTTAAGCCCAGACGCAATGCCTCTATGCCCCGGGCGTGAATCCCATCATCATTGGAAATTAAGATGCGCATTTAGGCCTCCTATTTTAAAACACCCAGCCGGTTTAAGGGCCAGTAGGTATAAAATGCCTTACCTTTAACGTGGTCGAGGCTGAGCCAGGTATTCCACAGATGACTGTCAAAACTCCGGTTGCGGTTATCGCCCATTACGAACAAACTGTTGGCTGGAACCTCGACCGGACCAAAATTATAGTTCGGCGCTTCTTTAAGATAATCTTCGGTTAAAGCCTCTCCATTGACATAGACTTTACCGTTTTTCACTTCTACCATATCTCCCGGCAAACCAATTACCCGCTTAATGAAGTCTTCATGATGCCCGGTCTCCGCCGGCGGTTCGAACACGATCACTTCATAACGTTCCGGGGATTGGAAGCGGTAAATAAACTTGTTGACCAAAACCCGGTCATTTAACTGAATGGTCGGCAGCATGGAACCACTGGGAATAACCCGGGCTTCAATCACAAAAGCCTTAAGCACCAAGGACAACAAAAAGGCAATTACTATGATACTGACGGTTTCCTTAAACAACCCCCAGATACTGGTTTTGGCTTCGTCATCCCCCTCTAGGTTGGTCGGTTGCTGGTCCTCCTTGTCGGTTGCCATTAGTTTTCTCCCCTCATCGAAAAATATTGCGTTTAAACTTAAACCTCATACACTGAAATTGTCATGGTCCCCTCTTTTTTAGTCAGCCCAAACATCAAATGATGTTCGCGCAGGGTTTTGTTTAAGAAATCGACTACCTTGTACAGTTCTTCGTTAGCGGTTAAACTCTTCGTCGCTATGGGAATTAACCTGGCTTTGGCCTGTGCCTCTTTTGCGGCAGAATCCAGGGGAGCCGTCACTTGGTCCGTCAAAATAAATTCCTCCTACAAACATAATTAAAATGGCGGTTTGGTCAGGCTCGGCCGGGCTATTTTTTGCGAATCAAGGCAAAGGCTTCAGCCCGGGTCGTTTCATTGTGAAACACCCCGCGAACCGCCGAGGTAAGGGTCTTGCTACCAGGTTTTTTTACTCCCCGCATCGACATGCACATATGTTCCGCTTCAATGACTACCAGCACGCCTAGGGGGTTAAGCGCCCCCATGATCGTATCTGCAATCTGCGAAGTCAGCCTTTCTTGTAATTGGGGTCTTTTAGCGTATCCTTCCACCACCCTGGCTAATTTGCTGAGTCCGGTCAGCTTTCCTTTGCGCGGGATATAAGCCACGTGCGCCACCCCATAAAAAGGCAACAGATGATGTTCGCACATTGAATAAACCGGGATGTCTTTAATCATAACCATTTCTTCATGGGGTTCACTAAAGTAAACCTCCAGGTGATTGCTTGGGTCCTGCGCTAAACCGCAAAAAATTTCCGCATACATCTGAGCCACCCGGTCTGGAGTGGATTTTAATCCTTCCCGGTTGGGGTCTTCTCCTATAGCTTCCAACAATAAGCTGACTGCTTCTCGAATTTTTTGATGATCCAAGTTAAATAACCCGGGTTTCCCGGGTTCACCTGCCTTCCCAGTTATCTAAGTCTAGCCGGAAATTCCTTAAATCACACAATGCCATAAAAATTTTACCACAAAGCTTATGGGTATCCAAGCTAACATTTTGAACAGATTAAACAGAGGTGTCCAAAGACCTGTATATATTATGGAAAAAAGAAAGCCGGAAAATGCTCGTCTCCGACTCTCCAAGGGGTATGCCGCCTATTTGATATTTTTTCAACCTTTAATCCTATTTAATTAGCATCCGGTTCAATTTGTAATATGGCGTAAATCATTTCTTCAGCAGCCAAACGGACCTCCTCAATGCAGTCAAGCAAACTTAGTCCCGGAACCGAACAGGGCTTCCTCGGGATAACGGCTTAATCCCCAGGCCAGGTTGTAGCAATCAATCGCTAAGTCGGGGCGGCCTTGCCGCAAAAATAGGGCTCCTTTAAAGTCCCAAGCAGACCGGTTTAACGGCTCTTGCCGTAAAATTTGGTCCAGACATTCCATTGCCTCCGGTCCCCGATGCAGTTTATCCAGACAAAAGGCTTTATTCTGCAGAAAGACCGGGTTAGCCGGCTCTTTTAACAGAGCCTGCGTATAAAAGTTTAAGGCTTCGAATATACAGCCGACAGTTTCCAGGGTTAAAGCGTAATTGTTTAAAAGAGCCGCATCCTGAGGGAATTTGGCCAGACCAATTTGATAATACTTCAAGGCTTCCGCATTAAGACCGGCTTTGGCAAAGACGCTGGCGATATTGGAAATAACCTCCGGGCTTTCTTGTTCTGGCTCCACAAAAACCTCCCGGTAAAACTCAACCGCCTCCTGGTATTCACCCGCCTCTGCCAAACAAACCCCTAAATTATTTAAAACCGAAATCTCACGGGAACCTCTTTTAATCGCGTTTTTCAAGTATTTAATCGCTTTGTCATAATTACCCAACTGGCTTAGAGCCAAACCCGCATTCCCCAAGAGAACCGGGTCGCGGGAATCCCGGGTCAAACCGGTTTGGAAAAATTGCCAGGCTTCTTTGGGACGATTCTGCAGCATCATACAGGTCCCCAAATTGTTTAAGGTAACGGGTTCATTGGAACGCAAAGCCAAGGCTCGATTAAAACAATTTTCAGCTTCTTTAAGTTTATTCAGATTCAATAAAGCCTTTCCTTTGTGATTCCATAATTCAATGGAAGCCGGGTCAGCTTTAAGCAAAGTATGCCACACCTTCACTGCTTCTTCCCATTGCCCCAGTCGGTTCAAACACAAACCCAACCATCTTAAAGCAGTCAGATTTCCCGGGTCTTGGTTGAGCATCTTTTTGAAGCAGACCAACGCCTCTGTGTCCTGATTTTGCAAATAATAATCTTTTCCCTGGTCCAAGTAATTCTGCGGTTTTCGGTAGTTCCGCTTTTTAACAAAACCGCCCGTCTCCGTCGTATCAGCTTTGGGAAAACTAGCGATAATCAAATTTGTTCTGTCGCTGCCTGACGAACTGGAAGCAAGCCGGTCTGGAAAGCTAGCCCTTACATAATCACGACTGTTAAAAATAACTCCTTTAATGGCTTCCCATATATTGCTTAATAGACTCGACATGGTCAAATCCCTCCTCTCAAAAATTACCTTTTTTACTTCTGGATGGAAATAAAAAATCCTGCTCACAGCAGGATAGATTCGTACCTCAAATACCACCAGAATTTGACCAGAAACTCAATCTTTCATGGTTTTGAGTTTATCGAAGCAGTAATTTGGCGCCTACACCAAGGAGTAGTACCCCCAGCAGGTCTGACCAACGGCAGGTTATTTTTTCCATGTCAAAGATACCGAAGTGGTCAATAATTACGGCAGTCAGAATCTGCAGCGTCACAATCGCAGCGGTGGCATTACCTACCCCGATTTTAGGGATGCAAAATACTACTCCAAAAATGATTAAGACATTTAGCACCCCGCCTAGATAATTATACCAGGGAGCCTCATGCAGCAGTTGCCAATTCCCTTGGCCGATTCTGAAAACAAATAACAGTACCGCTACAATAACGGCACCGACGACATGCACCACAAAAGTTGATTCCCAGACTCCAATCACCTTTCCCAGCGCTGCATTTAAAGTTCCCTGGATAGCCATCGCCGCTCCGGCGGCTCCGGCAATCGCCAGATACATTAACTTCCCGATGAATACTCCCGCCTTTCTAGCCATCTGCATTGTCCATATTTATATTATAAGATAGCCGAAAAGTCAGGCCTTTATCCGTCATGCCAACCTACAGCCACTGGTTAATTCCCCAGATAATGAGAATTCCTGCCAGTACCCCCAAACCGCTGAGCCTACGATGGCTCCGTCTCGACTCCGGAATCAGTTCAGCCATGACTAAATAGAGCATGCAGCCGGCAGCCAGACCCAGCAGGCCAACGTAACTCGATGGAGAGAACTGGGTCACTAATAATCCCAATGCGGTGCCTAAAGGCGTTATTAAACTGACCATCAAGATTAGGATAATGATTTGGCTGGACTGCATACCGCTGACCCGCAAGGGCGCGGCCATGGCCATGCCCTCCGGGATGTTATGTAATCCTATGGCCAAGGCGATAATCGGCCCCAATTTCTCGGCAGCGTTATAACCTAAGGCAATCGCCATGCCCTCCGGCAGATCATGCAAAGCGATCCCAACGGCAATCAATAGACCTAAACGACGATATACCACTTGCCGATGCAGTTGGGTATCCCCAAGCCTAAACACCAGCCGCCGATCCAGCAGCCATAACCAGCCGGTGCCTACCAGAAAGCCCGCCAGCGTATCAAGCCAATTTCCCAGTTTCAGAGCAGTCGGAATTAAGTCCAAAGCCACTACGGCCAGCATGACGCCCGCGGCCAGGCCTAAGTAAAAAGCAATCCTTTTTTGACCCGGATTGCCGAAAACCAAAACCAGCAAAGCCCCCAAAGTGGTGGTCAAACCCGCTAAAAGGCCGTAGCTTAGAATTGAGAACAAACAGTCCCCTCCTTATTGACGGGAATTCCCATCTGCTCTATGCTATGCGGGTTCACGGCCGGACATACCGAGTTTTAGAAATACCTAACTCCGCCGTTCCTTAAGGAACTGGCTCTACTGATCCAGTGATTAGTCTATTTTTGACTATTCCTGGACCGAATAACCGGCTTCCGTAATCGCTTCAACTATATGTGGTTCTTGGACTAAGTTATTGTCGTAGCTTACTGTGACCTGCCCAGATTCAAGCTTAACCTCAACTTGGTTTATGCCTTTAAGTTCCTGCAGGGCTCTTTCCACGGCCATCTTACAGTGTTGGCAAGTCATCCCGCCAACGGAAAAAGTAGTAGTAGTAGTCATTGTAAAACCCCTCTCTTATTTATACCATCCTTAGCTTAACACGATTCCACTGTCTTTATTTACTAAATTTTAATGGTTCCATTAGGCAGCCAGGTAATAACTAATTTTAACCAGCATAAGGATTAATAAGCAAAACCATCGGATTTTAGCGGGAGGTGAAAAACAGTGTTTAAAGTAAACAGTCCGGTATTAAGTGGATTTCTTAAGGGTCTGATCTTCCTGATGCTTATGGGGATAATCTATGGACTCTTGATGTACTTCACGGAAGTACCGGAAATGACCGGTCCTTATCTGGGTTTATCAATTTTAGCTTTAAGCGTGTTTCTGGGAAGTTTTGGGGCGGCTCGCCAAACGGGAGCCAGGGGACTGATTATTGGTTTGGAAGTGGCGTTGCTTTTTGTAATCCTAATTTTAGGGATAACCCTGGTTTTCCGTCCCGGTTACTTTGACTGGGGAACAGCTTTATTGAAGTTAGGCTTGGTGCTCCTGGCCGGGATGCTGGGAGGAATGGCAGGTGTGGCCTTCGGCCAAAAATAAACCTCCATTTATACCAAAGGCGTATAGAAGCAGTTTAGCTTATTGCACCTAGGTCAGCCCAAATGCTAAAATGGCTTAGGTGTATTTTATTTGGTCCTAGAGGGGTGGAATGTCCGCTTGGACCCTTTAAAGCGTTTTCTCTTTTCTTTATACGCACTCATTTTAATGATCCTAGTTGGGGTTCTAGGCCTCATGTTTATCGAACACCTTTCCCTGATTGAAGCGATTTACATGACCATCGTTACCATGAGCACCACTGGTTATGGCGATTACATCCCGCACTCAACCCTAGGCCGAATTTTTATTGTCTTGATCTTAATTGGCGGAGTGGTAACCGTGGCTTTTGCTTCAACCTCTATTGTATCGATGGTGATCGAGGGTCAGCTCAAACATTTTTTGGAGAGAC
>CAZKWP010000077.1:9168-10648 GCA_964556555.1 uncultured Syntrophomonadaceae bacterium | reverse complement strand
AACCATTGCTTATGATGGTGCTCTGCCCAGTCTGATCGAACCGTACCATTCCACATTCCCCAGAAGGATTCGCCGGATCCGGGGTGGAAAGAACCCAAGTAAGCATGCATAAACACCATGCAGGTGGCTAAGATCATGCAGATATCATGGATCGGGTAAGACCACTGAACCATCCACACGGGGAAGGAAGCCTTGAACCACATGATGTAACCGCTTATCGCCAAGAAGACGCAGGAAGTGGTGGTTACAACGGAGTTCATCTTTTCACCGCCGTTAAACTTGGTTTGCGGCGGGATTTTCGCCTTTAAGCCGAAGAATTCCAAAGGAAACACCATCAAAAAACCGATGTCGTTCTTCCCAAAGGAAAAGACATCTTTCCACCATTCTTTGAACCCTTTAGGATTAGCAGCCAGACAAGCCAGCGGGATAACCGTGAAAAATACCGCCATCCAGCGGTGTACCACACCGGCATTAACATAACCGCCAAAAATTGAGGCCAAAGATTTCAATGACGGGGAGAAAAGAGCCAAACCAGAAATCAGTAGCACTATAAAAGTTACCGTGTGACCCCAGTGCGCGAATCGGGCACTGCCGCTAAACCGTACAACGCGTTCTTTACTATGCGCCATGAGTGTCCCCTCCCTTCGACTTGGATTCCGCAACTTTAAGCAACCTGGTAGTGAAGAAACTGCCAACTGATGCCGCCGCTGCTAAGGGGATCAGCCAGCCACCGTATGGCTGAACATAATCTTGCCACAGGCTCAAAGATGCCGAAGCGGAAGGATTTACCGGAAGCCCATAGGTTTCTGGACTGTCCAGTAACAGATAAATATAAGTTGTTCCGCCCATTAAGTTATCCCCGTACAACTGGGCTTTCGGATTGGTTTTCTTAACATCTTCCAAACGCGCTTTGGCTTTGGCTAGCATAGCATCATGTTCGCCAAATTGGATAGCCCCTGGTTGGCAAGTTTGCGCACAGGCTGGGAGGATCCCATTTTCCACCCGGTCAATGCAACCCGTACATTTGGAGGTTTTTTTCTTTTCCGGGTCTGTTTTGGGGACACCCCATGGACATGCAGTCGTGCAATAACCGCAGCCAATGCACTTGTCTTGGTTAATCAGGGTGTAGCCCGAATCCGTCTTAGAGATTGCTCCCGCCGGGCAAACCTTCATACAGGCGGGGTCGGAACAGTGGAAGCATTGGTGCTTGAAGAACAGCCAATTCATTTTACCGTTTTCGTATTTTTCATGAAAACTCATATACGTCCAAGTTGTAGGGGTAAAGCCTTTTTGTGACTGATAACTAGTAACTAGTTGAGTCTTCTCGGCTGGAAGATCATTCCAAGCTTTGCAGGCAACAGAGCAGGCCTTGCAACCTGTACACAACGAGGTATCTACAAAAACCATTTTTCTAGTCGTCATCGTTAAGCCCTCCTTGCATTAACAAGGCAACATTTGTATTCTGGGGTTCCTGCTCCAG
>CAZKWP010000077.1:0-9158 GCA_964556555.1 uncultured Syntrophomonadaceae bacterium | reverse complement strand
TCCAGGATCCAAGGCCGCCATTGTCACATTATTAGTACTCGGACCAGGACTTAAACTGGCAAATCCCCAGCTCCAAGGCATGCCGATGGTTTCAGTGTCTTTGCCATTAATCTTCAAAGTTTGGATACGATCAGTGACTAGAGCGCGAACCGTTAACTTGCCACGGGCAGAGGATATCTCCACTTTGTCGCCTTCTTTGACGCCTAGTTTTTTACCCAAGTTTTGACTGATCTCCGCAAAAGGTTCAGGCATAATCTCATTCAGCCATGGAATATTCCGGGTAATTGCTCCCGCACAGAAATGCTCACATACACCGTAAGTGGTTAGCACGTAAGGATAATCTTCCGGTTTGCCAAACTCCGTAGAAATAATCTTGGCACAGGGGTTATTTTGTACTTTCGGATGGAGAATATTAGTGGTTGGGCTTTCAATTGGTTCAAAGAATTCGGGCATCGGCCCGTCCACGCATTGTCCGGCTCCGCGGATGGGAATAGCAGCGATACTATCGACCGGAGTCGCCGGCATAACCCCGCTGGTATAACTGGCGGTGAATAAGCGGCCTACGCCTTCAGGGTTTTGTTTAAAAGCAACCATTCCTTCTGGAGTACCCGGGCCTTTGGTTTTGTCAACTACGTCAGGGCCGTCATTGCCGACCCAAAGATTTTGGGCAGCATCCCACCAAATCAGTTTCCGCTTTTCGTCAACCGGTTGTCCCTGAGCATCACACGAAGCCCGGTTATAAAGAACCCGGATATTACCTGGCCAAGCAAAAGCATAATCCCGATTCAAACCTAGCCCGGTAGGATCAGCATTGCCCCGACGGTCGGCCAAGTTTTGATTTTGAGGTGTTACGCCGGCATAAATCCAGCAGCCGGTTGATACTGTACCTATCGGCGCTGCCAGATATTCGGCCAGAGAGGCCGTAAGCTGTCCGGTGGTGTCATTATAGCCATTCAGCTCTTGGAGCACTTTTAAAGCACTAGCTTCGTGACCATGGTCATAGTCCCAATTAGCCTTTAAAATCGTTTCGTCTTTAGGGTCAGTACTACCTGCATAAAGCTCCCGCATTTTTTTGAAGATCAGATCGATGATATCCAGATCCGGTTTAGAGTCATTAAGGGGTTTTAGCGCTACTTCTTTCCACTGAATCAAACGGGAAGAATTGGTCATCGTTCCCGCCTTTTCATAAACGAAAGCGGCCGGCAACATTAAGACTTCAGTCTGAATACTCTTGGTGTCTATGCCTGGTTCCCGCCAAAACTGAGCGGTTTCCGTTTCGAAGATGTCAGCCACAACCAGCATTTCCAGTTTAGAAAGTCCGCGGGCAACCATCTTCCGGTCGGGAATGGAAACGGTTGAGTTAGAACCGATATTAAAGAGCATCTTGAATTGCCCTTTTTCCATATGCCCAAAGAAGTGCGTCTGGGTTGGCATATTCGCCGGATTGTTCTTGGGCAGCCAGCCATAACCATAATCGTTTTCAGCCGTAGCATTTTTGCCAAACCAGGCTTTAAGCAGCGCAACGAGAGGTTTGTGCTGCGCAGAACCATTTTTCAACGCATAATCAAGTAAGGTTTTCTCGGCGTTGGTAGGGTAAGGAAGATACCCTGGCAGATTTGCGTTAAGGTTGGCCATATCGGTAGAACCCTGAACATTAGGCTCACCCCGCAACGCCTGAATTCCGCCGCCAGCCTTACCAACGTTACCTAACAGAAGTTGAATGATCGCATAACAACGGATGCCCTGTACGCCGGTAGTGTGCTGGGTCATGCCCAGAGCATAGAAAATGTTCCCTGGTTTGGCTGCGCAGAAGGTGTCGGCGATTTCTTTGATTTTCGCAACTGGGATACCGGTGATATTTTCGGCTGTTTCAAAGGTATACCGGGAATAGTGTTCCTTAATTTTTGAAAATACCGTATCCGGATCATCCAGGCTTTCCGCTTTAATCGGCTTGTTTTCAGCGTCTAATTGATATCCCCAAGTCGTATAAGCATATTTCTTCGTTTCCGGATTAAAGCCAGAGAAAATGCCTTCATCGAATTTAAAATCTTTGTTGATTTTATTTAGGGCATTGGTAAAATTCTTGACGTAGAATTCGTCGTATAACTTATTGTCAATAATATATTTGATCATAGCGCCTAAATAAGCAATGTCGGTTCCCGGACGTATCTGCGCGAAAATGTCCGCTTTTGAGGCAGTTCGCGTAAAACGGGGGTCAACAACAATGATCTTGGCGCCTTTTGCCTTGGCCCGATGGACCCATTTCATGGCAATGGGATGGTTTTCAGCACAGTTGCTGCCGGCAATTAAAAAGCATTCCGAATTTTGCATGTCCTGCCAGGAGTTGGTCATTGCACCGCGGCCAAATGAAGGTGACAGACTTGCCACCGTGGGCGCGTGTCAGATACGGGCCTGGTGTTCGTGGAATGGTGTACCGATCAGCCGGGCAAACTTGCTCAGCAGGTAAGATTCTTCATTGTCGATTTCTGCGGATCCGATAACCGCAATTCCTTCGGCCCGGTTTACAGGAACAGTTTCTTTTTGTCCGGTTTTGGCGTTGGTTATTTCGTCGGTGCTGACCCAAGTTTTATCCCGAATTTCTTTGGCTTTCTTGGCAATGCGATCAATAGCCTCTTCCCAAGAAATTTCTTGCCACTTATCAGACCCTGGAGCCCGATATTTGGGGGTTTTGGGACGGTCTGGAGAATAAGCTACTTGTTCTAGACTGGCTGCCTTGGGACAAAGAGCCCCCTCATTGATTGGATTATCTGGATTACCTTCAAGATGGACTAATTTGCCATCTTTAACATGCAGAAGCAAACCGCATCCGCCGGAGCAGAAGTGACAAATACTGGGTATTTTTGTGCATCCTTCGATTTTCAAAGCAAACCCTTGGGCTTGAGCCGACGTAACGTTAAGGCCTAAACCTGAGGCTAACGTCACAACCGTAACCCCGGACAGCTTTAGAAAACCACGTCGAGTTACATTAATCACCAATTTCACCCTCCCTCATAATCACCATCTTGAGCTACATGCATGCGGAAAACTAGATGACGTTGGGTATAAACCCCTTAGAGCATTTTTAACATTTGTTGGCTTAAAGAGTTTTGCTATCTCTCGACAACACACCCAATTTTCTGGGGGACTTTGCTTGCCTATCCATGATATATAACGTCATTTCTATTTTTCCGCTAGGTTGTTCCCCTCCTTTCTATTTTTTAAAGAAACCCCTAAACACACCGATAAAATTAAGAAATGAAACAAAAATAATACTATGGGCATGATTACCTGGTAATAATAGAGACAGACAGGCAAAAATCCCTTTTCCTAAAGGCTTGGAAACACAAAAAAATCCATTACTAAAAACACACCAAAACATCTTGGCAGTGTAAGAAACTGTCCAAGATATTAATCGGCTCCTTTCCAGTAATGGGAGGCCAACCCGTTTCCAGACTGACCCAGCGGCTTGCTATCGTGGCCTAAGCTATAGATAGTAAAGCTCGGAGCTATTAAATTGTTAATTTAAAATTGTTATTACCTCTTTTTTATTTCATTGTATACGAAATTTTATCACATATTTTTATGCTTGTCATTAATATTTTGGACAATAGCAAATATTGTCGAAATATAGGTTAAGTAGGTCTTATTCTAATTTTAGAATAAACTCTTCTTTAACTTAAAAGTCTCTTAAATTATATATTTTTTGCAGGATAAGTAATAGCCTGCAGTCGAAATAATAAGTATCTTTTATAAAGGGTCATTTTATGAAAATGAGGGGAAATATATTGGCAGTACATATAAATTTAGAAGATGCGGTTGCCATTAGCCTTGCTGATATACGTGCGATTGGCACTGAGTATCAGCCGCTATGCGATGCCCTGAGGAGGATCACCGCAGATAATGTAATAAGTCCCATTGATGTCCCAGGTTTTGATCGTTCAGCCATGGATGGCTATGCAATTAGCCTGACAGATTTCCAAACATTGAAAAACGAGATCCCTTTGAAATTAACTATCATTGATACCATCGAAGCCGGATCAACCGCAAATCGGCAGCTAAAAGCCGGGGAAACCTTTAGAATTATGACCGGCGCCTGTTTGCCTGAGGACAGCGCAGCCGTAATCAAGCAAGAAGACGTCCTTACAGAGGGAAACTGTATTGTTATCAGCCGCCGTTTAAAGCCGGGTGAAAACATACGCAACGCCGGCCACGAACTAACAGCCGAAGCCATTGCCGCAGTCAAAGGACAGGTTTTAAGGGCCGAAACCCTGGAAAGAATCGCCGCTTGCGGCCTGGATAAAATTTTGGTTTATAAACTCCCGCAGATCTCCGTAATTGATACTGGCAGTGAATTACGGCTGCCCGGTTCTCCCCTGCGACGCGGCCAAATCTTCAGCAGCAATCGGTATCTACTGGCTGGAAAAATCGCGGCGGCCGGGGCTGTCCCCCTTTTAGCCGAGTCCATCATTAAGGATGAACTGCCGTCAATTGTGCAGGAAATTGAAAAAGCGGTACTGACCGCAGATATGGTAATAATCAGCGGCGGAACTGGCGACGGGGATTACGATCTCGTGTATAAAGCTTTGGAGCAGTTAGAGGGCAAACCTCTTTTCAAAGGGATAAACATAATTCCGGGCCAGGGAACGTCGGCTGCCCTTATTCAGGGTAAACCCGTATTCAATTTATCCGGCAACCCGCATGCGGCTGGATTAATGTTTGAAGCTTTAATTATGCCTGCCCTACTGAAATTAAAAGGAGATTCATATTCAGCCCGAGAATGGTTTGAAATCCTGCTGGGCAGTCCGGTTAAAAGAATTAAACCCAGGCGCAGCCTGCACCGAGGGGAAATGGTCATTAAAGAGGGCTCCGTTTATGCTCAGCCTCTAGGCAAAGGAACCAATCCGTTCCGTAACAACCTTCCCTTAATCTTGGATGTCCCTGGCGGACTGGGAGCAGTTGGAAATACGATAAAAGCGAAACTAATGATAGACTGAGCAGCAGAAAGAGCATACCTGCGGATTTTACTTCCCGAATTTAACGGTGGTATGAGGTGCCAATTGAAAAGAATGATTTTAGGAATTTTTTTATGAAATTTGGTCAATATACTAATATAATGTATAAATATATGTGGAAAATTGTGTCTACAACATTTTGAAAAGGAGGCATTTTTATGAAATTGAGTGCCAGAAATCAATTAAAAGGCAAAGTCTTGGAAATTCAGGAAGGCGCGGTTAACGGTGTTGTTATTATTGATATCGGAGGCGGTAATAAAATTAGTTCAACCATCTCCATGAATGCAATTAAAGAGTTAGACTTAAAGGCCGGTTTAGATGTTGTCGCGATTATAAAAGCAACCTCTGTAATGGTGGGAGTTCCAGAATAATACCGATAATCGATTAATGCAGCACAATAGAACTACCCCTATTAAATTACAATAAAAAGGTCAGCGGGATTATCTCTACTGACCTTTTTTTATTTCACTCATTATTCTTTAACAAAAAAGACCTGCATTGGCGGCATATAAATCTTGATGGGCTGGGGAAGATTTCTGATTGCGCTTCTTTGATCCCCGCTTATTTCCCATTGCAGATGGAAATCGTCTAAGGCTGCTGGCTCAGAACCGATTTTTAAGAAAAAAGTGGAACGGAATGGGGCTTCGCTTTCATCGGCGATCCAGGTTGGGTAACAATTTTCCGGCTTGCTGTCATCCGCCAGTTTTATATGATTGGCCCTGATGCCTACAAATCCCTTCTCTTCTTCAATTTTCATATTAGTCGTAAGCTTTATCCCCCATGCCGGGACCTCCAGCAGATGCGCAGATTTCCGGATGGCGGCAGTAATATTTTTGCATCCGGTGATTTTAGCGGCAGCAAAGGACCCCGGGGTCTGAAACAATTCTCGCTTCGGACCAAACGCCTCCAGGTTGCCGGCATTTAAGACCGCAATCCGGTTGCAGACCCGGAAGGCTTCCTCAATATTATGGGTTACAAACAAAGTGCTCCCCGGAAAATCTTTGAGATAAGCCAGCATTTCCTTCGTCATATGCGTTCTCAGGTTATCGTCCAACGCGGAAAAAGGCTCATCCAGCAACAAAATTTTGGGTTCAGCCGCCATTGCTCTGGCCAGCGCCACGCGCTGCTGCTGCCCACCTGATATCTGTCCTGGATAGCGCTTGGCTATATCGGCTGAATCTGCTAAGCGAAAACGCTGCATCAACTCCGCTACTCTTTGGTTAATCCCGAATTTAGATAAGCCGCTCAGTCCAAAAGCGATATTTTCGGCAATAGTCAGATGCGGGAACAGCGCGTAATTCTGAAATAAGAACCCTATCTGGCGTTCCTGCGGAGGCAAATTAATTTTTTGCGCTGAATCAAAAAGAGTTTTTTGGTTAAGGACGATTTTACCCTCGTCCGGTTTGACCAGTCCGGCGATGCATTTTAAAAGCATGCTTTTTCCCGCTCCAGAAGCACCTAATACCCCGATAATGTCCTGTTCGCTGGAAAGCTTGACCTGCAGTCTAAAGCCAGGAAGGCTCTTGCTTATGTTGATTAATAATCCCATTCCTTCTCCTTATCTAACTGCCTAAGCATCAGGTCCTGGTCCCGGCCGGTTGTCGGTTGCGCGTTTTCCAGAGGTTTAAAAGATAAAGCATCCCCAAGGACATGACTATGACTAAAGCCACCCAGCCAAAGGCTTTTTCATTCTGCCCAGCCTCGACTGCAAAATAAATGGCAATAGGGATGGTTTGCGTTTTTCCGGGAATATTTCCCGCTAACATAAGAGTTGCCCCGAACTCCCCTAAGGAGCGGGCGAACGCCAGGACCGTACCCGCAGCAATCCCCGGCCAGGCCAAGGGTACCGTGATCTGCCAAAAAATCTTCCATTCGCTGGCCCCCAGGGTTCGCGCCGCATCCTCAAGGTTGGGCTCAACCTGTTCAAAAGCAGCGCGGACCGCTTGATACATCAGCGGAAAGGCTACTACCGTGGCTGCCACTACGGTCGCCGGCCAGGAAAATATAATTGAGGTTCCCATTTTATATAGCAGGGCACCGATCGGTCCGTTTTTCCCAAAAACCAGCAGCAAACAAAAGCCCAATACCGTTGGCGGTAAAACCAACGGTAAAATGAACAGTCCGTCCAGCAAGGTTTTAAATTTTCCGCGATAATTGAACATCCAGCGCGCTGCGGCAATTCCCAGAAAAAAAGTAATGCCGGTTGCCGTTAACGCGGTTTTTAAAGATATCCACAAGGGAATCCATTCTTGCAAGGAACTCATTATTTAACAATCACAAAGCCGTACTTTTCAAAAACAGCCTTGGCTTTATCACCAGCCAGGAAAGCAGCAAATTCTGTGGCTGCCGTTATTTTTTGGCTGCTTTTAATAATTGCCATCGGATAGACAACTGGGGTATGGCTTCCACTGGGAGCTGCAGCTGCCACTTTTACCTTATCCGAAACCTTGGCATCGGTCTGGTAGACAATTCCCGCTTCCGCGCTTTCTGTTTCCACATAATTGAGCACCTGACGAACATCCTTGGCATATACGGCTTTGGTTTTAACCTGATCCCAGATCCCCAGCTTGGTTAGAATTTCTTGCCCGTATTTACCCGCTGGAACCGAATCCGGCTCACCTAAGGCGACCTTTTTTATTTTATCACTGGTTAAATCTTTCCAGTCAGTAATTGCTGACGCGTTTTTAGGTATAACTAATACGACTTCATTCAATAATAAATCTTTCCTGGTTCCATCCGCCAGCAGCCCCTTTGTTTCCAGGGCATCCATGTTTTTTGCGGCGGCTGAAATAAACATATCAGCTGGCGCTCCCTGTTCGATCTGCTGCTGCAGGGCACCGGATGCGCCAAAGTTATAGGTAATAGTGACCTTGGGGTTTTCTTGGGCATAAACAGTTTTAACCTCTTCCATGGCGTCTTTCAAACTTGCAGCTGCAGATACCGTCAGTTCGACCGGTTGGGCTTCCTCTTTGGTACCGCATCCTGCTAAGAGGGTGCTGACAAACATCAGTAATATTAGACCGGTAATTACCTTTTTCCCAGTGATAAACTTTTTCATGCCTTCTCCTCCTTTAATTTAAATATATAATAACAAAACGTTCCATAGCTACACAACGCATTACATCTGTATCTATTTATGTAACTTCGTATAGCTTTTTTCATTATACGTATTGTACTTCGTAAAATCAATATAAGAGTGCTTTCATAAAAAATGCATGCCGTCAATTTATTAGCGGGAAAAAGGGCATAAGCGGTTCATCTTGTTAAGATGGGCCAGCGCCGCACAAGTGGTGCCGAAGAAATAGCAGGGTTTATCCCCTACTTCCCCCAAAACATCCCGGTACGTTCCATTGGCTAAAATAGTCCCGGTAACGAGTAATACATCCGCAAATTCAACCAAGGCCTTGGTATCGCTTAACCCATCCATCACCTTTACTCCGTAGCGAACAGTTCCCACGACATCAGCATCTAAGTCTGTAATACTCACTCGGTCCGAACCAAATACCTGTGCACAATGCTCCAAAATCGCCGGCTGGTAACCGATGATGCCGATATTGCAGAGGCCATGCTTTTCTAGAATATATTGACTGATATGCTCCGCACAAGCCTCTGGCTCATGGTCAATACAATGAACCGTGTGTCCTATCAGACCCAATTTATTGTACAACGCATTCAGGCTGGCCACCATCAGCGCATGGCTGCCCGGGCGATCATCAGAAATCTTTAATAAGTCCGATATCGGTCCCTTATAGGCAATGGGATCAGCCGTAAAAGCCTGCCCGAGTCCCCCCTGCACTTCCGCCTGTAGCAAAACTTCCTTTCCTCTTAATAAAGGAAAATCGTCCCTTTCGGGGTGCCCAATCGCTTCGTCACTTTTTAAGGCTCTGCTGCTAATGTTGATTTCTACATCCTTCAAGGTTTCATTTTGATTCAGAATAGACGCCAAAGCTTCCCGTGGATGGATAAACATATTTTATAGCACTCCTTTGTTTCATTTTAGGAACAATACGTTGTAAAGCACTTTTTTCAGGCATTTTATTTTAACAGAAATTATTGTTGTTTTGCTCCTATAAGTACTTTTATTATCTTTCTAAAATACATGCACCGCTGTGGTTTTGAAAACGGCCCAAACATTTTTTTCTGGCT
>CAZKWP010000076.1:3217-10693 GCA_964556555.1 uncultured Syntrophomonadaceae bacterium | reverse complement strand
TGGGTTATACGGTTATCGAAAACTGCCTGATCGTATATGAAGACAACAAAATGGTGGATTACCAGTCACTCACCTACTATGCTCCTGGCCGGGGCATGGTTGCGGTCAGGAACCCGAACGGCAAGGACGATTTTTACAAACTGACTGCCATCACCAAGATCGATGTGGAACAGGCGGCGACGGTAGTTAAGAAGTGGTCTCCCAACTACGCCATTATCAAGGACGACCGCACCCAGAGTTAATCGGATAAAAACCTATTTTAGACTATTCTGTTATAAGATTTTGCCAATCGGTTTAAGGAGGATTTGCGATGCCGTTCGTCTCAGGCAAAAATGAATTGTGGCGGCGCCTGGCCCTGTTGCTGGGGGGTTTGGTCGGTTTGGCCTTATTCTTTTACGTAGCGCCGGCCATGATCAGTGTGACGGCTGTTGACTGGAAAAAGGAACAAGCCAGTGAACTGAAGTCTTACAGCGGCTATGTGACCCAGGAAGAAAAACGGCTGAATGCCTTGCCCCTGGATGAATATATCCAGGAAAAAACGAGCGGGCAGGTACGGGACGCAGAAAGCAGCCAATGGTGGGCGTTTTTTGAGCAGGTCCGTCTGGCCAGCAATGGTGAGTTCAACCGTTCGGCTTACGGCAACCGGGTCGGTGATGACATCAAGGACGATTATTGGTCGCCGGCCTTGCCCACTGCAGTTTATTTCAAACCCGATGAAATTCCTTTTGCCCAGTGGGGACTCCTCCCCGAAGACGGGAAATCGGTTTATGTCCGCACTTCCCAGGGCAGCAAAACTATTTACCTGGAACTGCGCTACCAGGACTACAGCACCAGTGTCGGGGCCATGTCCTCCCCTTACCGAGTGGCGCCTGGATGGCTTTATCACCCGTACCGCAACATCGGCATAATCTTCCTGGCGGCCGGTTTGCTGCTTTATATCATCTTGCCCCGCCGCAAAAAAGAGCCCGACGAAGTGGCCTATTCCAGCGGCGTTATGGTAGCTGGTGATGTAGCCGCACTCATCCTGCTGCTGCCCTTTTACGGGCTGCCGTATTTAATCAATGGGGGAACCGTTCAAGCCTTTACCGATTTGTGGCCGATCACTGCTGTTATGTGGTTTTTGGCGATATTCAGTGTCGCACTCCTTTATTATAACGCCTGGCATTCGTCCTACCGGATCGAACTGACACCAGAAGCCCTGTATCTGATCACTTTCAAAGGGGTCCGGGAATTCCGCTTCAGTGATATGGACGCGGTAAACATCGTTTCCCTGAGCAACCCAGGCTGGTTTAGGAAACTGTTTTTGGGCATGGCGTTGTTGTCCTTATTAGGTGGACGCGCGACCAGCACCCAGCCCATGGGCAGCGCCTTGCTGGCAGCCAGCGCAACCTACGGCGGTCTGGAGATCTGCCCAAAGAGCGGAGGCAAGCCGGCTTATATCTGGGCAACCAATCAGATGGGCGGCGTTATCATCAACAATATTGACCGGGTAATGACGGCCATCGGGGAGGCCGGCCTGGTCATAAATGAGGAACCCCGGGAGATAGAAGGATTTTCCATGTTCATGTAGGTCGGATAGGTTGGATAGGCTGTATGGGTCGGATTCTTGATGAAAGCCTTGCCTCTGCCCGGGTTCGAGGGTCAGACGCCGGGCAGGACCGAGACCGACCGTAAGCGATTGAAAAAAATAGTTAGGAGGCAGTTAAAATGGGAGTTTGGTTAGCAATCGGAGCAGCATTGGCAGCCCTGGCCGTGTTTCTGGTGGCCCTCTACAATGGGCTGGTAAAATTACGGCAGCGGGTACAGAATTCCTGGGCTCAGGTGGACGTGCAATTGAAGCGGCGCTATGATTTGATTCCCAACCTGGTCAACACTGTCAAGGGATATGCCCAACACGAAAAGTCTACCCTGGAGAGTGTCACCCAAGCCCGCAATATGGCCATGGCCGCGCAAAATATCAAGGACCAGGTGCAGGCGGAAAACATGCTGAGCGGAGCCCTGAAGTCCCTGTTCGCGGTAGCCGAAGCCTACCCCGAACTCAAGGCCAACGCCAACTTCCTGCAACTGCAGGCTGAACTCAGCGATACCGAAAGCAAGATCGCCTTTTCGCGGCAGTTCTTCAATGATACGGTTCAGAAATTCAACACTAAAATTGAGGTTTTCCCCAACAATCTGCTGGCCGGTCTGCTGGGATTCCAGATGGTTGACTATTTCAACCTGCAAGGTGAACCCGAGGCGCGACAGAACGTTTCAGTCAAATTTTAAAGGAGCGTGCTATGTCTATATCAATTTCTGCTCGTATTTCAAAAATTTATAAAATAGGCTTACTGAGTTTGCTGCTGGGTTTGCTCTTAGCCTTAACCGCCGCGCCGGGTGTCGCCGAGGCCCGCTCCCTCAGCATGCAGCAGGTTACCGTAGACGCGGAAGTACTGCCAGATGCCTCCATGCAAGTCACGGAAAAATTGACGGTCAAATTCTCCGGGCAATGGAATGGTTTCTACATAAAGATACCCCAGGGAGACTCCCCGATAACAGACGTGGTGGTGCGGGAAAAAGGGAAACCCTACACCTTTAATTCCGGCAGCACCTACGGGCCTCCCGGCACTTTTCTGCTCAAGAACGAGGGCAGCCAAAAGGTGATCGACTGGAGTATATCGGCTAAGGATGAGGTCCGTACCTTCGACGTATCCTACCTGGTTAAAAATGCGGTCAAGGTCCATGCCGATGTGGCGGAACTCTACCGCAAATTCATCAGCGAGGCCAACGGGAATCAAATCGCAGCAGTCCAGATAAACCTGAAACTGCCGGCTGGAGCGGAAAAATACCGGCCGGGCGAAGACATCCGGATTTGGGGGCATGGACCTTTAAATGGCGAGGTCAATTTTGCCGGATCTGACAAAGTGGTGTGGCAGGTGAAAAACCTGCCCGCCTATACCTTTGTGGAAGGCCGGGTGGTTATGCCGGCTGCCTTGCTCAGTGCAGCCCCCCCCTCCTCCCGTACCGAAAAGACCGCCCTGCCCGCCATCCTCGCGGAGGAAGAGGGTTGGGCCAAGAAGGCCAATCAGGACCGACTCAAAGCCCGGGGAGAATATGCCGCAGGCGCTGGTGTCCTCGGGGGTGCCCTAGCCGGGATCCTGCTGCTGTGGCGGCGCTTTGGACGCCGTCATCCGGCTTCATTCGACGGGGATTACTATCGTGACTTGCCGGGCGCTTACAGTCCGGCCGAATTGAGCGTACTGTGGAATTACAAGAAAATGAAGGCCCAGGACCTGACCGCCACCCTGTTGGACTTGGCCCGGCGCCGGTTCATCCGCCTGGAGCAGGCCAATGTTGAAGTGCGCCGGCTGATCGGTTCCAAAGAGGTAGAAACCTACCGGGTAGTATTTCTTCCCCCGCCCGATCCCGCTGCGGCCCGGAAACCGGAAGACGCGGTTTTGCAGCCGCATGAACAGCAGCTGCTTGATTTTATCCGCAATGATATTGGTAACGGTCAGGAAAGTATTTTCCTGACCGATATTGAACAGTATTCCAAACAAAACGGCAAAGCGTTTTATGGTTTCTGGCAGGACTGGACTTCCGGCCTGCTCACTTGGGGTGAAGGACGCGATTTTTTCGACAGCAGCGGCAACATGCCCCTGCTTACCGTTCTGGGCGGAATAGGTCTATTTTTACTCGGCGGTTATCTGGCGCGCGAGTCCGGGGTGTTAGGCGGCTCCCTGATAATCGCCGGGGCTCTGCTGCTTTTTATACCGCGTCTGTTCAAACGGCGTTCAGCCTCAGGTCAGGAAGATTACGTGCGCTGGCAGGCCTTCAAACGCTTCCTGGAACATTTTTCGGAGATGGAACGCCATGAGATACCCAGCCTCATCATCTGGGAGCATTACCTGGTTTATGCCGTGACCTTGGGAGTAGCCAAAGAAGTAATCAAACAACTGGAAGTGGTGTTTCCGAATCTCCAGGATGGTGACTACCGTTTCGGTTATGGATGGATAAACTATGGTGCCTACAATCAGATGCACAGCCTGTATGGCTCCTTTGACGGCATCGGAGACTCCATTGAGCGGGCCTTTGAAACCGCTGAAAAAGCGGTCAGCAAATCATCCTCGGGTTCCGGAGGCGGCGGCGGATTTTCCGGCGGCGGGGGTGGCGGCGGAGGCGGCTCCAGCTACGGCGGCCGCTAAATGGTGCCGTTCTGGCGACGTTCTGACGAATCCATAAAAAACGAAACGCTTTATATGGCGCGCCTGAGCATCTCGCAGACGCTTCCAGGCGCTTCTGCGAGATGTGGATGCCCTTAAGAAGTCGGGTTAAATAAAAGACTGATCATTGATTACCCCATGTTACGAAGGACTGGAGGAATAAAACCATGATTTGCCCCCAATGCGGTGCAGATTCAGTCAAAAACATCAACTTCTGTACAGGGTGCGGGGCTGCCCTAAGCCCTCGCACCGAAGAATCACCGGCAGCCCCGGTACCGTCTGCGCCAGGAGAGACTGGGTCGATCGTCAACCAGGATCTGATCGGCTATTCCGAACGGATCAATGACCCGGCCTTTGCCCGCTACCGGCGAAATTCTGTGGTGTGGTCATTCAGTTTTGCAGCCATTCTGGCGTTAGCGGTTATAATTGGCTTCTATATCTACGGGGAGACCAGCGGAGAAATGGACAATCCCCAGGCTTTGTACATCGGCCTGGGGATCGGGGGAATGTTTCTGACCATCGCGCTTTTCCAGACCATCAGCCGCAGCCGCAGCGTCACCTGGGATGGCGTGGTTATCGATAAAAAAATGGAAAATAGAAGGCAGCAAGTGCGATCCGGCAATCAAGAGCGCTTGGTCAGATACACCCGGTTCACCGTGGTCATCAAGACCGATACCGGCAAAACCTATGAGCTCAACGCGGATGATGACGACACTAAGTATAATTATTATCGAATCGGCGATCAGGTGCGCCATCACAAGGGCCTGAATTCCCTGGAGAAATACGATAAATCCGGCGACAGCATTATTTTCTGCAACGCCTGCGCCAGCCTAAACAACATAAATGACGACCGCTGCCACCGCTGTTCCTGCCCGCTGCTCAAGTAATCATCTCGGTCAGGCAATTTCCCACCGTAATCTTGCGGTGCTTTTCCTCCTGTACGGAAAATAATATGAGATGCAGGCAAGCTGATTCCTGCATCTCATAACAGTCTTAACGTAAAAACGTAAAATCGATAGTAACCCAACCTGTAAACTGGTACCATTTCCCTACGCGGCTGGTTAATCGTTTGTCAAATCTCCATTGCCATTTACCGGTATTGTTTCCCCTAAATAAGTTGGTTTGGGTTTAATCATAACCTTAAAGAAGTCTTTAACTCTTGCCAATGTTTCTCTTGCATCTCTCATGTCCTGGCCGCCGTATTGCCTCGGATCAGAAGAAACGCCATAGGCTTCAATGCCCATTGATTTTGCAATATATAAAGCGCGATACAAATGATATTTCTGGGTTACAATTATCATCCTTTGCGCCTGAAAAATATCTCTTGCTCGGTATAGGCTGCTGTAAGTGTCAAAACCCGCATGATCCATAAATACATGCTCTGAAACAATCCCCTTGTCAACGGCAAACTTCTTCATGACATTTACCTCATCATATTCCTTGCTGCCATGATCTCCGCTCATCAGGATTCTGTCAGACGCACCCTTCTCATATAGATCAATTCCCTGCAAGAGCCGGTCCTCAAGCATATGGCTCGGTGTTTCACCCCATACCCCCGCTCCCATTATAACGATACAGTCCACATCCAGATAAGCGGCCTCCTCTGCAGTAATTATTGCATCGTTTACCGATGATTTTACATATAGATTTATCAAAAGTACGGACACCAACGCTGATAAACAGGCTCCCGCAAAAATAAGCGTTCCTATTGTAAATTTCTTTCTATTCATATTACCTAACCATTCTTTCAGATGTTTACAAACGTATTGTTTTTGTTGCAATGTTTTCACAAAAAGCCCGGTCGTGTTCAATAAATAGGAGGGTCGGTTCATAGGACCTGAGTAGATCTTCGATCTGTATTCTGGATAAAACGTCAATGTAGTTGAGCGGCTCATCCCAGATGTATAGATGGGCGGATTCGCAGAGGCTTCGGGCAATCATCACTTTTTTCTTTTGTCCATGGCTAAAATTTTTCATATCCAGGTCGAACATATCTCTTGCAAAGTCGAGCTTGCGCAGTATGGTTTTGAATAAGGTCTCATCGATGCCATAGTCTCTGCTGTAATTAGTGAGATTGCCGGCCAGACCGGAAGTTGCCTGACTGACGTAAGAGATCCTCAGTCCGCTTCCTTTTCTAATTATGCCTTGATGTGGAACAGATTCACCCAGGATGAGCCTGGCTATGCTCGATTTGCCAGCACCGTTTTTCCCGCACAAGGCAATTCTGTCCCCTGATTGAATACGAAAACTGACCCCTTCGCATATTTTATGCTCGCCGAAGATGACGCTGATGTCCTCCAGCTCTGCGATTGTGTCGGCATGATATCTTAAAGGGCGGATTTTTAAGGATGAGGTTGTATCAATATTTCTAAGCAGCTTTAACTTTTCTTCGATGGCACTGTCCATTCTGCTCTCGATATTCTTGGAACGTTTCATCATTTTGGCGGCTTTATGCCCGATGTAACCTTTGTCAGGCTTTATTCCGGAAATTCGCACGTTTTTGGATTTTTCCACCCGGTCAGACCAGTCAGAAACACGTTTGGCAGAGGTTTGCAGCCTTTTGATGTCCTTTTTTAAGGCGTCATTCCTGGCAATTTCCAAATTATCCTGGAGCTGCTTATTCTGCCACCACGTAGAGAAATTTCCTTTTTGAATCTCAATATTGTTGCGATTGATCGATAGAATATGATCTATACAGTTATCCAGAAATGCCCGGTCGTGAGAAACCAGGATGAATCCACGCTTGCCGCGCAGGTATTCGCTTACGATCCTTCGACCGTTCATATCTAGATGGTTGGTAGGCTCATCGATAAGCAAAAATCCATTTTCCTTCAGGAACAGTGTCGCCAGCAGCACCTTGGTCTGCTCGCCGTTAGAAAGCGTATAAAACGGACGGTACAGTACATCGTTTGACACTCCCAGCAGATTCAGTTCCCGGATAAGCTGCCAATCCTGATAACCGTCAATGATACTATTGATGACTTCGGCGGTATCCATACGCGCATCCTTCACTGCGTAAGGAAAATATTCAAACGACACACTGGCTGATATACTGCCGCTGTAATCGAATCTCCCCATTAATAGATTTAGAAAAGTGGTTTTCCCGCGTCCATTTCTTCCGGTAAAACCAAGCCTCCAATCGGTATCAATCTGAAAACTGACATTTTCAAAAATATTTTCAAATCCCCCATCATAACTGAAGGTGAGATTGGTAACATTTATAAGGGACATGGTGCATTTCCTCCTGTGCAGAAAATAATAAGAGATGCAGGCAAGC
>CAZKWP010000076.1:0-3117 GCA_964556555.1 uncultured Syntrophomonadaceae bacterium | reverse complement strand
ATCCCTCAAACCGATGCCCTCCCTGCAGGCAAAACCGACGCTGACCCGCTCTTATTAATTCTTTAACGAGGCGGAATCTGAAGGAAGCCGACCGGTCTATTTTTACAATAGATCCCTGCAGGACAAAAAAGGCGCCGTCCTGCGGGTTCGTGTCTTACCTTGGGGGTATAAATTTAACCAATTTTGGACCCTTTGCAGGATGACTAGAATTGAACTATAGCTCATATGTTACATATTCATACTGGCAAGGAGTGCCCCAGGCGATATACATCTCCCGGTCTTCCCAAGCCAAATCCAGACAGCCAGGTTGCTAGCGTTTGACCGGTTGGGCCGAGACCAGCCAAGGTGCCGGGAACGGCTCCATCATCTTTTTGCTGTTGACCCGTGTTACCTCTATATGAATGGCCTCCGTGCGCTCCAGGCCGTTTTCCCGAAACAAAGCTGGCATAGAGTTTAATATTTCAAAATCCAGAATGTAGAAGACAAAATTCATGGCGGGATTGACCGCCCGTAAAGCCTTTATTTCACTGCCGATCCTGGGGCTTGCCACTATGAACGCAAGGTTCGGGACCGGCAGCTGATCCAGGGCTCCACCCTCCAGCGACTCAACTATGATTACATTGTTCAGGCCAAATTTATCAGCATTGCATCTCATGGTCGCCAGATCCCGGGAGTCGTATTCAACCGCGATCACGCTGCCTTCGGCGGCAATCATGGCGGCTTCCACCGCGATGCTCTCGCCGGAAATGATGCAGATATTGTCCTGGTCCCCCAAGTTGAGCTTGTTCATTATTACCGCCCGGATTTCCCGGCATACATATTGAACCGAACCGCTGGAGAACCGGCTGTTCTCCATGCCTATCTGATAATTGGTGGCCGCATTGGGATTTACAATCAGCATAGCGCCGCAGTAATTGATCCCGCGGTTGATCATATCCGCGACCTTGTTGTGCAGCATCTCGCCGACCGGCTCTGAACCGATATTGTACCAGATATCGCAGTCCCCCAACTCTGCGGTCCACAGGTCGTAGAATATATCCGGATGCCCGGCGTCGACAAAGACCAGGACCACCCGGTTGCCCATAATGGTAGGAATCAGGTTCTTATTCCTCCCGGTCATGTCCTGTATCTTCAGTTTTGCCAGGTCAATCTCAACGTTTTGCGAAAAATAATGCAGCCAGGACAAAATTACGTCATTGGTGAATATCGACTGTTCCACGGCTAACCCCCCTCGTTAACAGGTATCACAACCTATTTTCCTGATTATACCGCAGCCTGAGGTTTAAGCGCCAGTGCGGTCCAGCAAACGCTCCCATTTTTGATCCACATAAGCCTGCGCTTCTTCGATCATCCACTCGTTGCCTTTTTCAAACATATGGCGAAATCTGCCCTGGGAGCGCAGAAAATCTTCCACGGGCAGCTTTTTCCTCGGGGTATAGCTCAAGCGCCATACGCCTTCCTCCACTTCAAAAAGGGGCCAGACGCAGGTATCCACCGCCAGTTTAGTAATCTCCGCCAGTTTGGCCATCGGATAATCCCATCCCCGAGGACAGGGGGACAATATGTTCATAAAGCAGGGGCCCCTTGTATAAATCGCTTTATGGGACTTAATGTGCAGATCCTTAAAATTGCCCAGTGCCGCGGTCTGAGCCGCATAGGGAATATCATGGGCTACAAGGATCTCCGTCAGATCCTTTTTAGTCTGCCTTTTCCCCTGCGTCACCGTACCGGTAGGGGTGGTGGTGGTGCGGGCGAATTGGGGAGTGGAAGAGGAACGCTGAATCCCGGTATTCATATAGGCCTCGTTGTCATAGCAGACATAGACCATGTCATGTCCGCGTTCCATAGCCCCTGACAGGGATTGAAAACCGATATCATAGGTGCCGCCGTCCCCGGCAAAGGTGATGAACTTGACGTTCCCCTCCACCTTGCCGCGGCGTTTCAAAACGTTATAGGCCGCTTCCACCCCGGAACAGGTAGCCGCTGAGTTTTCAAAAGCGGAATGGATAAAGCTGTCCATATAGGCAGTGTATGGATACATAAAGGTGGAGACCTCCAGGCAACTGGTGGCATTGACCACCACCGCCCGGTCATCCTTGTTTAGAGCCCGCAGGACTCCTGATACGATGACCCCGGCACCGCAGCCTGCGCAGAGTCTATGCCCTCCGGTCAGGCGAGGGGACTTTTCCAGCTCCTGTTTCAGATTGTAAACCCTGCTCATCCCTATTCCTCCTTTGACCGCTGGCCCATATGGGTGTAAACCGGTCCAGTCTCACCGGTTGTGACAATATCAGCCAGCCGTTTAAAGACCCTGGCAAAATCCTCAACCCGGGCATCCCGACCGCCCAGACCGAAAACGATATCTATCATATATGGGCGTTCCTTCAGATCATACAAAGCGCTGCGGGTCTCGGCAAATAAGGGTCCCCCATTGGCCGAAAAACCCTCGGATTTATCCATAACCGCGATTGCCCTGGTATGGGCCAGAGCCCGGGCCAGTTCCTCCCCGGGGAAGGGACGGAACACCCTAATTTTGACCAGCCCGGCTTTTACTCCATCCTTCCGCAGCATATCGACCGCCGCTTTGGCGGTTCCGGCACTGGACCCCATTAGCACCAGAGCCAGATCCGCATCTTCCATTCTATATTCTTCAAACAAGCCGTAATGTCGGCCGGAAATCCGGGCAAACTCGGCGGCCACCTCCAGGATGCGTTTCTTGGCCAGCTTCATGGCCTCGGCTTCCTGGACCTTGTGTTCCATGTAATAGGGACTAATATCATACGGGCCTATGGCCAGCGGGTTTTCCTTTTTCAACAGGTAGTTTTCCGGATTATATTCCCCGACGAAGCGGCGCACTACATCGGTCTCCAATAGCTCGATATTCTCCACCGCATGGCTGGTGATGAAGCCGTCCATACAGGTCATCACCGGAAGGCGCACGGCGGGAGTCTCGCCAATCGGCATGGCCATAATGAAGTTGTCGTAAGCCTCCTGGTTGTTTTCAGCATAGATTTGAATCCAGCCGCTGTCACGGGCGCCCATGGAATCGGAATAGTCGTGGTTAATGTTGATGGGACCGCTTAGGGCCCGGTTCACGCATACCAGGGTGATGGGCAG
>CAZKWP010000075.1:6584-10866 GCA_964556555.1 uncultured Syntrophomonadaceae bacterium | reverse complement strand
CCTGCGGTAATGCCAAGCTTTTTGGCGATACCAAGGGCTTCATAAAAGTAGTCATCCGGGTTTACATCGGCAAAGACGCTGTCATAATCTGCAGTAAGTCCCAATGCCTTTATGAGCAGAACCAGATAATCGGCTCTTGTAATTTTAAGGTCCGGTGAGTAGGTATTCGCTCCGGTGCCGTTCACAATGCCTTTTGAAGCCATAACCTCAATGGATTTTCTGGCCCATTCGACGTTGTTAAGGTCCTCGAAGGATTCATACACATAAGCTACTGCGTAGCGGCTGAAATGGGTGGTGCTGAAGGTGACCTTGCCGGTTAATGGATCATACCTGCCGGTAGGCACCGAGATAACGCTGCCGCTCCCGTCGATATACCAGACCACAATATGCTCCGGATCGGTAAGTTCCTCTGCCGTTGGCGTATATGGCATGGATACAGTTACTGGCGCATTCGGGTTGTTCCACTCAATGGCTGCATCTCCCACTGTAAGTTTCATCTCAACTACCGGCCTGTGGCCTATAATGTCCTGCACTTCCTGCGGAAGCGTCGACTTATCTGCTTCACCGAGGCTGATACCGACATTACTGCCGTCTTCCAGACCCATGCCTTGAAGCATATTGCCTGGCAGGGTAATGGTTCCTGCTTTGCTTTCCATCGTTATAGTTCTGTCCTCTTCTTCGGATGCTAAAATATCTGCTGGCAATTCCAAAACATAGGAATTCACACCCTGTATTTCCGGAATCTCAATAATTGCGTTTCTCACTCCGACGTTTCCGGTGGCGGAGCTTTCAAAGGCGGTAGTAATGGTATTTTCGGCCATAATGACAGAAGCAGTTTTGTTGGAATTGTCAACGGTGACAGTCAATCTTTCCTCCTGCGCTCCCGCAGTGAAGTTTGCATTCACTATTGGAGCGGGCGGCTGTGATGAATGGCCTGAGCTGTGGCCGCCTGCCGATTCTGCCCGGGTTATTGTAATTGTGTAAGTCTTGGTCGCAGAACTATCTGGAGCGGTTACTTCGACAGTTATGGTATTGCTGCCCACATTCAGATCGAGGGCCGGTGATGCCTGTGCTGAGACAACAGCCAGATCGTTTACCTTTACCGGAGCATTAATGTCGGCTGTTATCGGAGTTAAGGTAATTGAGGATACGCTGTATTCTGTTCTTGCACTGTAGTTTAAGGTATTTGGGTCAAAGACGGGATCCAGTGTTCCCGCACTTAACGTCAAACCGCTAAGATCCGCATTGCTTGAGGGTATAAAAGCGGAAACAGTTACAGTTGCGGTAACCATAAGTGTTGTTGCCGGGTCTGACTGATCCACTCCGGTTGGCAGGGAAAAGGTTGCGACGGCAGGATAGTCTCCCGCATTGCTGCCGTTGTAGCCTTGTATGTTCCAGATAAGGCTTACTACATGGGATCTAGAATCACTGTCGGTTATGGTAGTCAAAAGCGGCAATGCATCAATGGCCCCTTGCTCGTTGGTGCCGTAAGCCACTTGTACATTGCTCACCGCCGTAATTGAGTCTATGGTCGGATTTGCCCCTCCTGCCTCGGTGGTGAAGCTTACCTGAGCCATATTTGATACATTTTGATTGGCATCTTCTACTATTATATAAGCCTTGTAAGCGGTTGACGCATTTAAGCCCGTTAGGTTAACCGTGTTAACTGCTGCCGTTGCGGTATCCGTACCTTTGGCTATGGCTGCTCCCTGAGCTTTGACAGCGGCCGCATCGGGAGCAGCATCTGCTGCCGTATAAACCAGATAATAATAGGTTCCGGTCTTAAAGGCAGTAAACTTTAGGGTGGCACCTGTCGAGGTAATCCCGCTCGCTTCATCGGCATTTAATACCGGCGGTAAATTTTGTTCGCTTTCCCACATTAAAAACGGGTAGCCGTTGTTTATTGTATTCTCAATATAATCCTTGGTCCAAATGGTAACAAAATCCCAACCTAAGTATGTGGACGGACTTTTCATGCCATTGTCCGTCTTAGGTATACCCAATAAAACCGTGGCATCAAAGCCTGCAGTATCAGCATTCCAATAGCTTGTGCCGATAATGCCGTCAAATAGATTAGCGCCTGCCAGGCCACCCACCCATGCGCTTCCGTGCACTGTGCCTGAAGAATAGGAATCAGATATTCCACCTTCGTTAATGCCGACTAAGCCGCCGATAGTTTTGTTGCCTGTCACCAAGCTGATTGCATAGCAATTAGATATCTGTCCTATTCCATCGTTACCAATGTCCAGATTATAGCCTACTAACCCGCCCACCACCTCACGGCCTGTCACCGGACCCTTGGCAAACGATTGGCTGATTATACCCGTGTTATCGCCGACTAAACCGCCAACATAGTCGAATTCGGCTGTCACGCCTGCAACGGTATAATTTCTGTAATAGGATTTAGTGATCTCGCCGTGATTGTTACCAACCAGCCCTCCTATATCGGCATAACCTTTCACGGGACCCCTGGCGTAGGATTTTTCAATTTTGCCCTCGTTTTCCCCCACCAGTCCGCCTATATCATATGCCTCGCCATCAACATCGGCAATTGAATAAGAATCCTTAACCTCGCAGTTATAGCCTGAATATTTATAGTTATAGCCTATCAATCCGCCGACACTGGAGTTACCCTGTACCCTTCCTTCAGTGTGGGAATCTATTATTGGACCGCTGTTTCTGCCTATAAGGCCACCGATGTAGTTATAACCTTTCGCAGTACCGTGAAAATAGGAGGCGGATATCGTGCCTCTATTGTTGCCTATCAGTCCTCCAGTGTAGACACTGCCCTCCAGAACGCCTGTAACATAGCAGTTCTCAACTAAGCCACTGTTGTCTCCCGCCAGGCCGCCGCAATAATCTTCGCCGGTTATGTCAACCCCGGTGAGTCCCAGGTTGATTATTTTGCCGTTTGTTCCTATTTTTTTGAACAAGCCTGCGTAGTCCTCGCTTGAATTAATAAATAGATTTTTGATTTTATGTCCGTCGCCGTCGAAAGTACCGCTGTAGGGAAAACTAGGTATGCCGATAGGCACAAAACTTAAGTAAGCACTTAAGTCTATATCAGCAATCAATTTGAAGTGCTGATTATGATGATTGCGTATGTTGTCGAGCTGTTCAGCGGTGGAAATAAGATAAGGGTTCGACTCGCTGCCGTCTCCACCCGAAAACCCGCTGTGGTACCCCTGCCACCTTAAAAAGGGATAGCCTCCGTTGTCGCTGCCGTTGATAGCCCAGATAGTGAGGAAATTCCATGATGTATAAGTTTCCACCAAAAGCATTTTGCTGGTGGTTTTTTTTGTGCCGCCGGCAGATATAGCTTGATTAGAAGTGTCGCTATCCCAGAAACTGTTGGTAACTGTTCCGTTTATGTTAGTGCCCACCAAACCTCCAACCGCATCTTCGCCACTCACGGCTCCGGTGGAAAAACAATTGTTTATTGATTTATAGTTTAAGCCCACTAAACCGCCGACCATCGTATCCAAAGCCCCGGTTTGGGTTCCAATTACGTTGCCGGTGGCATATGAGTTGTATATCGGGCCATCGCTATCACCGATTAAACCGCCTACCATTGAAGTCCCGGTCACATTAGCCGAGGCGCCGCATTCTGTGATTGTGCCCAAGCTGATCCCCACCAGGCCGCCGACCTCGTCATCGCCGGTTACGGCGCCGGCAGCAAAACATTGTTCAATTGTGCCCTCATTCCAGCCGACCAGGCCGCCGGTATAATCGTCACTGTTATTAACCACGCCATCAAATGAGCAGTAAGTAATTGTTCCTTGATTATCACCGGTAAGACCGCCCAGTGGTTCAAAACCTAACCCGGTTACAGTGCCGGCGATATTGCATTTGTCGATCAGTCCGTAGTTTGTGCCCGCAAGACCGCCTGCTTCACCATCGGTTGTTATATCGACCCCAGTTAGCGTCACGTTGAGAATTGAGGAATTTTCCCCCGTATATCCGAAAAGGCCGACGTAGTCGGTATCAAAGCGGTTGATATAGAGGTTATTGATGTTATACCCATCCCCGTCATAACTGCCAGTGAAAGGAGTGCTTCTCGAGCCAATTGGTTCCCACCCGGTACCCGCAGTAGAAAGGTTAATATCAGTTGTCTGCTTAAAATGCTTATCAAGGTGATTGCGCACATCGGACAGCTGTTCCTGGGTGGCAACAAGATATGGATTATCCGCGCTGCCGTCTCCGCCATCAAAAGCGGCCTGGGCATTGCTGGCTAAAATGCCGCAAAAAATCATAGTGAAAAATGCCAACATCAACGTTGCCG
>CAZKWP010000075.1:0-6484 GCA_964556555.1 uncultured Syntrophomonadaceae bacterium | reverse complement strand
TTCCCCCAAACTGCTGCTATTCTTCTTATATCCTTATATTGTAAGTGGCGGCCGACTGTAAAGATAGGTTAGATATGCTCATAATCAGTACCAATAATATTATTTTAGAGTTATATAGCTTTGACGACCTCTTTTTGTTGTCATGAATATCGGCGGATACAACCTCCATTTTGATGCCATTATCTTCACGGTATTTTTGCACAGGATTAAAATAATTGTGCAGGACTGGGGAAACTAAAAGAGACGCTCAGTGAGCGTCCTTAATGCTTGATGTTTGAAGAACATGCTGCAATCCAGGTCAACTTCTTTTACACACTCGTTGAATTCTTATCCGCAATCCTGAATTATTTCCATACCAGCGCTTTTTCCGCATCCATTAAATATAAGGTTTCCTCGGCAATCTTCTAAGGTGACTTCCACATTGGAGGAAATACTTTCAGATATTTCAAAATCCTTTTAACCATTCATCCAGTTCCCTGGCGCGGTCTACACCCACCGGGAATTCCTTAGAGGCAGCAATCTGTCCATCTATAATATAGAGTACTTTCCATGCTTTGGCAGCCACACGCTGATCATGGGTAACGGTCATTATGGTCATTCCATCACGATTCAAATCTTCCAGGATAGAGAGCACCTGATCCGTAGCACCAGAATTCAGAGCTCCAGTCGGTTCATCCAAAAACAGAATCTCAGGATTGTTGATCATGGCGCGGCAAATGGAAGCCCGTTGTAACTGCCCACCTGAAACTTCCCGGATATCACGCTCTTCGATTCCTTCAATTTCCATCCGCTTCATTAATTGGGATGCACGTTTCCTTATGTCATCCGCTGATTCTTTTTGAGCTACCAGACCGGGTAGGATAATATTATCAAAGATAGAAAGATTCTTTAACATCTGTGCATTCTGGAATACAAATCCCATTTTGGTCAGCCGGAATTTAGATAATTCATCCTCCTGCATTTCGGATATGTTTATTCCTTCAAACAATACCCTGCCATGGTTAATGCTATCCATTCCGCTGATGCTGTAGAGAAGTGTTGACTTACCGGAACCGGAAGGTCCCATAATCGCAACGAAATCTCCCTTTTTGATTTCGAAAGATATATCCTGCAAAACTTTAGTATCTTTAAATGACTTGCTGATCTGTTCAATATTTATCATGGCTCGACTCCTTATTCTATGATTTGATCTCTGATATGGTAGTGCTTCACAATTGTAGTTCCCAATATCACTGTTATAAAGACTACAAAGAGCTGCGCTGCCGGGCAAAGCAGATAGGCCTTAACCGGATCAACTAACATGGTTATTTCTGAAGCGCCCATAGAAGAAAGCATCAATCCGAAAATGACTTCTCCCAAATAGTTCGCCAGGACCGTTCCGACAATGATTGCCACCAATTGAATCATCAGGATCCTTATTCCGAACTGTATCCTGATGTCCCGGTTTGAAAAGCCAATTGCTTTCTTGATTGCGATGGCACTGTGTTCCCTCGCTGTGATAAGCTGCAGAATCATCACGGTAATCAGCATGCTTAACAGCAAAGAAATCGCTATGGCTGCACCTTGCACCATACCCATATTATCCGTAATACCGCCCAGGGTCTGGGAAACAAACTCACTAACCGGAGTTATTTTACTGTCGGTCAGAATACCTCGGAGTTCATTCGTCTTTTCCTCTACCGTGACACCGTCTGAGACATCCAAATAAATAATATAGACCTCCACGTCTTTTTCGTCGAAATCAATGGCTGCTTTGGCAGTCTTGCCACCGTAAGTAATATCCTGATAAATACCGCAGACGGTAAACACAAGTTCTTCTCCCTGATGGATTACCGTCAGGGGATCGCCAACTTCTTTTCCTAATGCCGACGCATTCAGATAAGAGAGCGCCATTTCTTTACCGTCATCCGGTGCGCTTCCCTCAAGATACTCCAATGGGAAAACAGTACCGTCCCCATTTTCCACCCGAATGTATTCCCATTCCCCATCCGTATTCTGAAACTGTACGTAACCATTCTGGTAAATTGTATACCTGGTGGTTTCGGGATCATTCTCCAGATAGTTTTGGGCGGCATCTTTTTGTTCTGTCAGTCTCTCGCTGTACTGGATATCAATACGAATATCGCTTTGGGCTACACCCATATAAGTAATGAAAGACGGATTTTCAACCGTAGTCTTCATATTCATTGGCAACAGAATCAAAAATGACGAAAATACAAATACCAAAAAGATCACCGTGTATCCCTTCCATTTACATTTAAGCTCTCCCCATGCAATGGTAAGATTGCGATGTGTAAGTCCAGCAAAAGGCAGTAAATAGTGACCTTCTTTCTTTATCGTCTCTTCCCCGCGCATCAGTTCCATAACAGTACTTTGCAGATTCTTGCGAATGATTTTCCGGCATCCCAGCATTACAATCATGCTGAGCAGGATCACCCCGATGAAAGGAAATACCCATTTCATCCACTCCTCGGCACCATCTCCGCAGTACATAATAACCGAGGATGAAAAAAAATCTCCGAACGGAATGCCGGCCAGATAACCGATCACTCCCGCTGCCAGCACCAGTATTATATATTTGATCTGATATAACTTCTCAATTGCTTTTCCGGGAAATCCAATTGCTTTCATCTCACCGATGGTATAATTCTCTTCTGCCATGGTTGCCCGAATAATATAAGATAAACACAGGATTGCTATCATTATTAAAAGAATACTGATGGCTATGATTATGAATGCTACCAGGCCATAAGAAAAATTATTCAGCATAGACAGAAGTTTACCGGTTACTGCAACACCGTTGGAAGGCATCCTTGCATCAATATAATCCTTCTCCAAAACCGCCGTAGATGTACCATCCTCTAGCAGGAATTCAAAACAGTATTCCCACTGCCCCATGTGAAGACTTATTTCATCCAGATCTGCTTGATTGATCAAGAAACGCTTTGAAGATGTGAGTGCCGCGTTCATTGCTGCATCACGAATGATTGTTGATACCGTCAGTTCCGTACGGTAATCACCTTCATGCAATGTAATAACATCTCCGACCTGAATACCAAGCTCCTCCACATAGTAAACAGGAACCCCGATTTCCCCTTCCTGAACAAGAGCAATTTCATTATCCATATTAAGGAGGAAATCAAATCCTTCATTCTTAACAACAAATCCATTATCCATCAGATACTTTTCCAGTGTTTCACCCTGATAAATAATTTTTGCATTGCTGATATCAAGCATATTGACTATCAGCGAATCCTTAATATAATCATGGGTTTCCACAAAGTTCTCAAACTCTTCCTCGTCATAGGTTCCCTTGTGCATCTGCAGGTATTCGGGCGGCACCGCTAGTTTATTCAACCCATTGAGTGAAGATATCATGGTACCTGCCACCCTTAAGCCGCCTGACATCAGAAGGGCAGAAAGGATCAGGAATACCGCCAGGGCAATTGTGATAGCCCTGTTTCCCTTAAAGTCCTTCCGGACAAGATTCAGCAATAGTTTCATTCATATTCTCCTCTTCCAACGTTTTTACACTTTTCAGTCTGGAAACAACGATTCCTAACATCGTCATTGTTATGCCCGCAATCACTATCAGCAGCGCATTTCCTCTTCCTGCACCAGCACCGATTACTTCTCCGATTTTTATGGCCAGCAAACTATTGCCACACATACTGTTTTGTATTTCATCTCATTGATTCATCCGTATTCTCCTTAAACCTTAATAAGCCCTTTATAATATCCATACCTTTAACTGGTAATTATTGTTGACGTTACTCTTATATCGACCCTCGGTCGGTTGGTGGGCAAAAAAATTTACTCCTGCTCTATGAAATCTGCCCGAACATCTGCAAAAAGCCTTCAAGTTCCCCTTCTTTTGTCCCCAGCATTCTCTCGGCATTACATAAAAACGCCTGTATCTTTTTAGGATACTCTTCCATTTCCCATTCAAAAACATCGCAATCAAACATCATATGTCCCAACAGTAAAATGGATTCTATGCATTCGGTGGGATACTCCATATGGAAAATATCCTGGTCAATGCCTTCTGAAACAGGTTCATGCAAAACCGGGGTCAAACGCTTAACCATTTCCCTTAAATACAACTGTTCCAGCTTGGCGTTCTCCACCTTGTGAAGTTCTTCCTTTATCTCATCTGATCCTTCAAACTCCGGAGCCTGTGCCATTATCGCCATCATGATTCGATTCACTAAAGGAATGGATTTGTCCTTCAGTATCCTCTCTGCCCTCCTTACTCCTTCTTCAACAATATCAAGAATCATGGCCTCCAATACTTCTTGCTTGGAAGCAAAATAATAATAAAAGGTGCCTTTGGCGATATCTACAATCTTTAGGATATCATTAACAGAAGTCTGTTCATATCCTTTCTTAACGAATAATTCCCGCGCTACAACCAGAATCTCTCTTCTTCGCACTTCACCTTCCTTGACTGTTTTCATACCATGCCCCCCTCTACCGACCATCAGTAGCATTTTTATACTAAGAATCAAAATCTGTTTCCGATATTTTTGCCTTTTTCACTAATCTACCGGAGATTTCTGGTTTTTTCTTACTTATTCCCGTGTCCTTTTTCAGTTGATTTCTTGAATGGCTATGTTTCAAATCTCTATAATAATATATCAGATAACATGCCGCAATTATTGCATATACAATCGAAAGAATAACATAAAACCAAATATCTACTACCAAAAAGGCATATAAGAAATTGAAACAAAAGTGGATCCAAATTGCGTATAGCAAATTGTCACTTCTTTTTAACACCACATTCATAATAATGGCCAGAGACGTCATTACAACTACATTAGAAATAGTATAAGGAATGAGACTTAATCCTGCAAAATCGGAATCTACGAACCAAAGTACTGTATGCCAGAAAGCCCAAACAACCCCTAACACCAATGAACCCTTGATAAATCCAAATCGATTCTCTAATTCATAGCGAAGATATCCCCTCCAACCAGATTCTTCTCCAGTTGGTCCCGATAACAGTGACAGGAGAAAGGCTAATGGCAGAGAATACATTCCAAGACTAAAAAAAGAAGAAAAACTTTCATTCTCTGCAATAGATAAAATCCAAACAGATAAAACAGTACCACCAATAACTGAACAGGCAGTCACAATCAACAAATTCATCTTAATCTTTCCACTAAATGCCCTGCGATAGAATTCTTTCAATGACATATCGGGTTTCAGATTTTTAAACATAATTAATAATGCAAACGTTGGTGACCATGCACACAAATTGGCCAACCAGCGCATTGTTAAATTGGACGCATTAAACATCATTGAAGCTGAACCACATATCCCTAGAACCATTACCCAGAACAATAGATAAGTAAAAATAACATACTTCCACATTATGCCTACTGTTGTATTTTTTTCTTCTTTCATGGCTTCTTCTCCTTTGTAGCCATTATTGCAGCCGATTGGAAATGCGTCAATCGCGGATTTGTTAAATTCTGACTGTTTTCAGGTCATACACCATTGCTACCGACCTACGGTCGATAACATTATAATAACCCTGCTAAAAGAAAATGTAAAGCTTAAAGCTGTCACGGGGGCTCTTAATATCATTTCTCTTATGTCACTTTTTATGTTTATTATGAATATATTATAAAAACTATTATAAAGGTGTGATGTACTTGCCAACCATAAACTCCTTTATCAGGTTCTTACATGCATCTCCAGGGGCTCCGAAGGTAGATATTTATACTGATGGCAATCTTATGGTCCAGAACTTGGCTTATAACACAGTCAGCGAATACTTGCCTGTAGGTCCGGAGAATACGCTCATACAGGTATTTGCTGCCGGTGAAACCTCGAATCCAGTGCTTGATACCGAATACAGTATTCCGCCCAGTGAAAGAATAACCTTGGCCATCATAGGTACTATACCTCATCTTAGCCTGCTGCCAATACTGATGGGTATTGGAACAACAGACAATGATGACTCTTTTGTACGATTTGCGAATTTATCGCCTGACGATGCAAGATTTGATCTAAGTATTGCGGATGGGGCCGGCTTGTTTAATGACACAGGATATACGGAGGTTACCGATTATGTCAGAATAGCTCCCGATACTTATACCTTTCAGATACGCATGGCCGGCAGCGATGAGGTATTGGCAACATCAAAGCCTATTATATTTAATCCCAGATTCGCCTATACGATGTACGCCATAGGGCTTCTTGAAGATGAATCCGTATTAGAAATCGGTTTTTATGATGATCAGGTGCCTTTTATAGGTAATAAAGCTGAAAGAAAAACCGAATTCAGGAAAATTTCATCCTCTACCGGTAAACCTCCCAAAGTCACGTTTATTTATTCGTAAAGGAACCGATAAAGATAACCCCCCTACTAAATCGCAGGGGGGTTGTCATTTTCAATTCAAAGGAAGTGGTCTATTTTATAGCAATAATAGTATTGTCTTTAAGTATTACATCATGTGCTCCACCCTCTACAATA
>CAZKWP010000074.1:7480-10900 GCA_964556555.1 uncultured Syntrophomonadaceae bacterium | reverse complement strand
GTCAGCCAGCATATATTAGGGCTTTGATGCCTGTTTTAAACTGCGAAACTTGAGTAATATATTCTCTATGAGATATAGAAATCCTTTGGAAGCAATGCATAAACCTCGGCCGCCTGGGGTATAAGAAGGGGAGGAATATTAGTGCTGTTCTGCCGTTTTATGGATGAGGAAAACGATGTTGTAAGGTGGGGGATGATTGAAGGGGGACAGGTGCTGGCTCTGGAAGGAGCTCCTTTTGAGCGGATTAAGCCGAGCGGGGGGGCCTATAACCTGGAACAGGTGCGCTTATTAGCCCCGTGTCAGCCTTCCAAGGTGGTTTGTGTAGGGTTAAACTATGCGGACCACGCGAAGGAATTAAACCTGACCGTACCCGATGAACCAATTATATTCATTAAACCGGCCAGCACCGTTATTGGCCCCGGGGACCCGATTATTTATCCCGCGCAGAGCACGCAGGTGGATTACGAAGCCGAACTGGGTGTGGTCATCGGTAAACTTACCCGAAAAATTTCACCGGCCGAGGCTCGGGAGAAGATCTTTGGCTATACCTGCGGCAATGATGTGACCGCTCGGGATCTGCAGCGCAAAGACGGACAGTGGACCCGCGCCAAATCCTTTGATACCTTTTGTCCGCTCGGCCCTTGGATTAAAGATGATTTTAAGCCGAAGGCGGCGGAAATTAAGCTCTCGGTCAACCAGATTCTGAAACAAGATTCCAATACCCGGCAAATGTTGTTTTCGGTAGATTATCTGGTGAGTTTTATTAGTCAGGTGATGACCCTGCTGCCGGGAGATGTAGTTTTAACCGGCACGCCATTTGGGGTAGGGCCCGTAAAACCTGGAGATACGATCGAGGTGGAAATCCAGGGTTTGGGCCGTTTGACCAATCGGGTGAAAAGCGAAGGATTTTAAAAAATTCCGTTGACAAATTGCGTGATTATGCTAAAATTCAATTGTTATTGGGACGGATGCCCTAATTCAATGATTTAGGGGGGGATTTCCCAGGCAATTTAAAGAGGGGGGTTGATATTATGATGAGTGCATTGGGCCGTCACGTGCTGGCCGAACTTCACGGGTGCCGGTTTGATGTTCTCAACGACGTGGATAAAGTTGAGAAGTTGATGGTCAATGCTGCTCTCGAAGCTGGAGCAGAAATACGGGAGTGTGTATTCCATAAGTTTAGTCCGCAAGGAGTGAGCGGCGTAGTAGTGATATCTGAATCCCATTTAGCCATTCATACTTGGCCAGAATTAGGCTACGCGGCGGTGGATGTCTTTACTTGCGGGGATACCGTTAATCCATGGGATGCTTGTAATTACCTTACTGAGAAGTTCGAAGCAGGAAATGTTACTGCTACCGAGCTGGCCAGAGGCAGGATAACTCCGCAAAAGGTAGCCGTAAATCTTTAGGAGGGATATTTATTTTAGCCCGCGCAAAAAAGAATAAAGGCTAGTGTAAGCCCTTGTAACGCGATGAGACGAGTGTTATTAGGGCTTATGTATTTGTTGGATAAAGTTTGGGCTTGTCACGGCTTGGTTAATTGAATTATTATATATAGGTAATATTTGAGGGGATTAATAAATAGTATCTTTTTAAATAAGCTCAATTTTTAGCATAAAAGTTCGATCAATTTTTATTATTATTTTTTTATCATTATCATTGAACTGTTCCGGCATTCAGCAGGACACAATGCCCTCGTTCGGCTTCCCCATAAGGGGTGGGGTGGAGTTTCTGGTAAATGGTTTCTGGTTAAATTGCAGGATTTTTATGTTATTATGTAGAATATTATAATGCTTTGTCGAGAAAGGAGATACGGAAGTGGGTATCGGGGTGTGGGACTTTCTCAGTCCGGCTTTAATGAGAGTCAGACAAAATAGTGAATATGTATTGCGCTTCAGGAAGGGAAGAGTTTCTGATTATCTGCCGATCAACCTCGAATCGCTGCCGTTGCGTTTTTTATCCGCTCTGGTACTGGTTGGAGCAAGTTATTATGGGGGCAAACGAATTGAAGGCAGTGGGCTAATCGGCTGGACCAGGGGAAACGGTTTAACGCCCGGTTTCTCTGGAGTGGGCACGGTCGGTCGGGAAAAAGTATGGACCGAACAGGTTATTGGCATGGCTGCAATCCTGCAATTAATGCAGATGGCTGCGGATATCCACAACCAAATTGGCGATGTGGAAGGCAATGCGGTTTTGAGTACGGCTTTTGAAGAGCAGACTCCGCATTTCCCCGTCCTTTTTGGCGATTATGTATATGGCAAACTTTTGAAATTGTTATGTGAAATCGATTGTTATGAATGGGTGGAAGTACTGGCCAAGATCATTTGCACGATGAATGAGGGTGCCATAATTCGCAAAGAAGTCCTCGAGGTTAACCAACGGGATCTGGAAGCCGCCCTGACCGTATTAGAGAAAGAGTATGGAGCCCTGTTTGACGAAGCCGGCCGAACCGGCGTGATTCTAGCTGGGGGAACCGCAGCGGAGGCGAAACAGTTAGGCCAGTTTGGCGGATTTATCGGCATGCTTATCGGGGCCAATCAATTGAACTTAGATCCCCAAATATGCGAATCCTTGCGTCGGGAAGCCCAAAAAACCGTGGGTTACTTGCCCGAAGGCTGGCTGCGTGACGCGGCGCAGGAATTTTTGCGGGAAATCGGCGCCGGTAATGCGGGTTTATCTGTCCTATCCGGAATAGGTCAAAACCGTTTAGCCGCCTGCAGCGCCTAGCTGATTTAGTCATCAAATATTAAAATGTTGTCAGTAAGAATAATGTTAATCCGGAATCTTCATTTAACCCGGTTTTGGTCGTTTATTCCAACAACCGGGTATAAAAATGTTTGGAGAAGGTTGAAAAAGCTATGAGTGAACTTAATGCCGGACAATTAAACCAGTCATTAAATCCTTTGGGCCCTTTGCCGTCTCTCCCCGGGAAAAATCAACCCGGTTACCTGGCTCGAGCAGGTTATTTCCTGCAGATGATTGATATCGGGCATTCATTATTTGCCTTGCCCTTTGCTTATTTAGGGGCCTTTTTAGCGGTAGGGGGACTCATTACCGCTTACGATTTCTGGTGGATTACCCTGGCGATGGTGGCGGCCAGAACTGCTGCTTTAAGTTTAAACCGGCTGATTGACCGGCACCTGGATGCCCGTAATCCACGTACCGCGAACTGGATCCTGCCGCAAAAAATGGTGCCTTTAGGTTTGGTTTGGGCTTCGATTATCGTGGCCTTCGGCTTGTTGTTTTGGTCCGCGGCCAAGTTAAACCCCTTATGTGTCAAGTTGGCTCCTTTGGCTGTGGCGGTTTTAGTTCTCTATTCCTATACCAAGCGGTTTACCTGGATGTGTCATCTGATTTTGGGATTGGCCATCGGTATGGGTCCGTTAGGGGCGTGGATTGCTATCACCGAAAGTATTGCTT
>CAZKWP010000074.1:0-7470 GCA_964556555.1 uncultured Syntrophomonadaceae bacterium | reverse complement strand
TAGCCGGCACCCCAATTTTGATCGGTTTAGCGGTTGCTTTCTGGATAGCCGGGTTCGATATGATGTATGCTACTCAAGACGAGGCTTTTGACCGACAGGAAGGTCTGTATTCAATCCCGGCGCGTTTTGGCATCCCGGCTACCCTGATAATTTCGGCCGCCTTACACAGCTTAACCGTCCTGCTCCTTACCGGGGTGGGAGTACTTCAGGGACTGGGCTGGCTATACTATGTAGGGATAGGTATTGCCTCGGTTATTCTGATCTATGAACATGGATTGGTTAAGCCCGATGACTTGAGCAAGATGCATACGGCTGCCTTTAGATTAAATCGATACGTTAGCCTGATTATCTTTGGCTGTACCCTGGCTGATTTGTTGTGGATTTAATTTAGGCAGACGCGGGAGTTGAAAGACAGTTAATGAATAGTTCATTATTATTTCAAGGAATTGAACCGGACATGCAGCGGGTGGAGGAAGAATTGGCGCGGGTAGTTCAGGCGGAAAACCCGCTTTTATCCGAGGCTTCAGCTCACTTGTTACAGGCGGGAGGAAAACGTCTGCGCCCGGCTTTTGTGCTTTTAGCCGGGGAATTTAACGCCTGCCCTGGGGAACAATTGATCCCTCTGGCTGTGGCTTTGGAACTGATTCATATGGCCAGTCTGGTGCATGACGACGTTATCGACGCTTCGCTGACGCGCCGCGGGGTGCCAACGGTTAAAGCGTGTTGGGGCAACCGGATTTCGATGCACACCGGGGATTATTTATTGGGCCGGGCTTTACAGATAATTGCCCAGTATAAGGATCCGCGGATTCTCCAGATTTTAGCTGACGTAAGTGTAAAAATGGTGGAAGGAGAGGTTCAGCAGATCGTCACGGCTTTTGATGCGGAGCAGGGGTTAAAAGATTATCTGTATCGCATAAAACGGAAAACCGCTTTATTAATCTCCACCAGCTGCGGTGTGGGGGCCATTGCCAGCGGAGCTGCGGACGAACTGGTCCGGAGTCTGGTACGCTATGGGCATTATGTGGGGATGGCTTTTCAAATAACCGATGATCTGTTGGATTTTGTCTCAACCGAAGAGGAATTAGGCAAAGCGGTAGGCAGTGATTTAAGTCAGGGGATTATTACTTTGCCGGTTATCTATACCCTTAAGTCCGAAGTCCATGGGGCCCGGTTGCGGTATCTGATTGGGCAGATTGCCGCGGGTCAGGATGGATTGACCGAAGCCTTGGAAATAGTCCGGCAGGGACCGGGGATTTCCGCGACGCAAACGATCGCGGACCGGTATATTCGCAAGGCCAAAAATGAATTGGCCTTGCTGCCTGCGTTGCCAATTCGAGACGACTTAGAAAGAATTGCGGATTTTATCAGCATCCGAAAGTATTAAAGTATTAAAGATTAAAAAGTATAATAAGCCGGATTCAAAATACGGCATTCTAATTCTGAACGAATAAGAGGGGCGGATTTAGCGTGACGACTGCTGAAAAACCAATGAGTTGGATTGCCCATCTGGAAGATTTAAGAAGGATGATAATTGTTTCCGTCATTGCCCTGCTTGTGGCAACGATTGCCTGTTACTTTTACAGTGACCAGTTATTGGCCTTGCTGCAAAGACCGATTTCAGACCTGGATATTAAGTTGGTTTTCATTGGCGTTGGAGAAGGTTTTTTTGCCAAGATTAAGATTTCACTGTATGCGGGGTTCGTGTTCTCCTTTCCGATCATTGCCTGGCAGATTTGGCGGTTTGTCGTGCCCGCTTTATACCCCCAAGAAAGACGGTACGCCTTGGTTTTGGTTCCGGTCACCGTACTGCTTTTTATTAGTGGGGTAGTTTTTGCTTTCTTTACCGTATTTCCGATTGCAATTAAGTTTTTATTGACCGTGGCCGGGGAACTGGAGCCAATGATTTCAATCGGGTATTATCTGTCTTTCTGTATGGCTTTCCTGTTACCCTTTGGCATCGTATTTGAGATGCCGGTAGCAGCGATGTTTCTTACCCGGATTGGCATAATCACCCCCCAACTTATGGCCAATAACCGCAAATACGCTCTCTTGGTGATGTTTGTCGTCGGGGCGGTACTGACTCCCGGCCCGGACCCAGTTTCACAGCTATTAATGGCGACCCCGATGTATCTTTTGTATGAAGTCAGCATTATTGTTTCCCGCTTTGTCAAGGCGAAGAAAAAGAAAGCGGATGACGAAGCTGAAGCGGAGTTGGAAGCTGAAGGAGAAATAGAAGATGAAGCAGATCAATAAAGGGAGGTTGGCCAATGCGTAAGGTTCGGGTAGAGGACGCTGTAGGTTTGACGCTCGGTTATGATATAACTAAAATTATTCCTGGTCGGGAAAAAGGCCGGGCCTTTCGCAAAGGGCAAATTATTACAGAAGCGGACATCCCAAAACTCAAGGATATGGGTAAAGAACACATCTATGTCTGGGAGCCGGAGGAAAAATTGCTCCATGAAAATGAAGCTGCCTTGCGGCTGGCAAAATTAGCGGCCGGCCCCGGTCTTACCTGGACGGAACCGAATCAGGGGAGGGTTAACTTGATCGCGGAGGAGGCGGGGTTGCTCAAGGTAAAGGCCGAACTCCTGCAGCAAATTAACAACCTGCCGGAAATTATTCTGGCTACTCTCCATAACCATCGGGTGGTAAAAGAAGGACAAGTGGTTGCTGGAACGCGAGTTGTTCCGGTAGCGGTGGAGCAAACTATAGTTGAAGCAGCTGAAAAGATTGGGCAGGGAAGAGGGCCGATTCTGGCGTTAATGCCATTTTTGCCGCTTAAAGTGGCGCTCGTTACGACTGGTACGGAGGTTTACAGCGGTCGGATTAAGGATGGTTCAGCCCCAGTAATTCAAAATAAAATTGCCCCTTATGGAGGGCAGTGGCTGGGACAGGTTATTGTTCCTGATGATCCAAACCGCATTTCCGCGGAAATTATGAGGTTTATAGAACAGGGAGCCCAATTTGTAGTGGTTACCGGGGGCATGTCGGTTGATGCTGATGATACAACCCCTCAGGCGATTAGCGATACCGGAGCGGAGGTCGTTTTTTACGGGGCGCCTATTTTGCCAGGTTCCCAATTTATGCTGGCATATCAGGGGCCGGCAGCTATATGTGGGGTACCGGGCGGAGCTTTGTATAGTCGCAAAACTACCCTCGATCTTTTGCTGCCGCGCATTTTTGCCGGGGATAGAATAAACCGTTCTGATATAGTGGCCATGGGCCATGGAGGCCTGTGCGAAGGATGCGAGATTTGCCATTTCCCCCAGTGCCCTTTTGGCAAAGCTATCTAACTAATGAATGGAGGAAATGCTAAGTGTTAAATAAGGTAAGTTTGGAAGAAGCCCAGAGGCTGGTACTGCAGCACACCCCGCGCTTGGCGGCTGAATCCATATCCATTTTGGCTGCGGAAGGACGGGTAAATGCCGAGGAATTAACAGCAGAACGCCACCTTCCCGCTGATCCGCAGTCGGCGGTGGATGGATATGCGGTTGCAGAGCCAGGTGAAACAGATTCAAATAAGTATCTCATTGCCGGGCAAATAAATTTGGGAGAAGCGCCCCAGGTTCAGCTGGAGCCGGGCCAGGCCATGGGAGTGCTAACCGGGGGCAATTTGCCGCTGGGTACCAAAGCGGTTGTTCCCCATGAGCAAGTAGAAATCGAAGAGAATTATCTTCGATCTTTGGAATTGATTAAAATCGGCAACAATATTAAACAAGCCGGGGAAGATTATGTTAAAGGCGAGCTGTTAGCAGCGCCGGGGGAAGTATTAAGTCCGGGAATTATCAGTTTACTGGCCGCTTATGGCAAGGATCAGATTAAGGTTTACCAGAAACCGAGGGTGGCTGTACTTAGTTTGAGTGCCCACGTTGTTCCCTGGCAAGCGAACCCTGAGCCCGGTCAAATCAGAGACAGCAACGGGCCGATGCTTTCCGCTTTCATCCAGCAGGACGGCGGAGTACTGGCGGCCATAAAAATGGCCGGAAAAGGGGAAACTCCCCTTAGAACCGCAGCGTCTGAATTGCTGGAGCAAGCGGACATCCTGCTCATTACCGGCGGAACGTATGCGGCTGGGGACAATGAAGCGCAGTTGTTAATCAAGGAATTGGGTGCTGAAATCCTCTATTGGGATGTACCGATTCAGCCGGGAAGCCATACCGGAGCGGCGGTTTACAATTCCCGTTTAATTTTTGCCTTGTCCGGAAATCCAGCGGCCTGCGCGGTGGGCTACCAGCTTTTTGCCGCGCCAGCGGTGCTGACGATGCAGGGTTTAACCCCGCGTTTAAAACGCCTGAAGGCGCGCTGCGTAAATGGCTTTGCCAAAAAATCCGGTTCCCGTCGGTTTATCCGCGGTCAGGCTAATTGGGATCAGGAAGGTTGGCAGGTAACCGTGTTGCCTGGGCAAAAGCCCAGTATGATTCGTTCGTTGGTCAATTGTAACGCTTTAATCGATATGCCGCCTGATAACCCGCCGATCGAAGCGGGGCAAGAGGTTTCAATCTTACTTCTAAATACCCGGGATCTGATTTAATCGAAAATAATTTTTATGCTCCCCCGTTTTAGCGGGTTTGGCCAGATTCGTTTAAAGGGAAGCTTACAGTTTGGCGAAGCGAGGCTTATTTGCTTAAAGAAGGGAATCAATAATGTCAGACAATCTGGATAAGATCGCTGCGGACCGTCGGCTGGTGCGTCGCCCCGTGCAGAAATGGTTCCAGGGGGGGAAAAAAGAAGAGGTTTTGGATTCGCTGGTTCGGGAGTTTGCGGTAACTATTTTTTTAAACGGGCAGGAAGTAGTTATTCTTTTATGTACCCCGGAATATCTGGAAGATTTAGCGGTAGGTTTTCTGGTATTTGAAGGGATGTTAAGGAGCCTGGAGGAATTAACTTCAGTCAGCGCTGATTATGACCAAGGAAAGATTTGGGTAAAAAGCAGCGCTGCTGATTATCTGGCGGAAAAGACCGCTAAAAAACGGTATCTGGCGGCTGGGGGCGGCAAAGGCACCAGTTTTTATAGTTTAACTGAGATCCAAAGCTATCGCCCGATCAACACCCAACTGCAAATAGAACCAGAACAGATTTTAGCCGGAATGAGGGAACTGCAAACCCGGTCAGACCTGTTTCAGACTACCGGCGGGGTACACAGCGCCTTGCTTGCTTCTAAGGAGCAATTTATCCTGTACCGCGAGGATATTGGACGGCATAATGCGGTTGACAAGATCCTCGGATACTGTTTTCGCCAGGGACTGTCTCCCAGAGAGTTGATCCTGTTTACCAGCGGTCGTTTATCTTTCGAGATGCTTTTAAAAGTCGCTCGGTTTGGGATCCCGCTGCTCGTATCCCGTTCCGCTCCCACCAATCTGGCGGTTGAGTTGGCGGAGCAGCTAGGCGTTACGCTGGTGGGGTTTACCCGGGGGTCTGGTTTTAATGTTTACTGTCACGAAAGTAGAATCGCCACAAAAATTGAGGGATGATTTGATGATGAGCGAACCAAAAAAAACGGCGGAGTATCCGGTGCCGCTGTTATCGGTAGTAGGGGTCTCCAATTCCGGCAAGAGCACCTTGTTGGTTAAACTGGTTAAAGCCTTAAAGGACCGGGGGTATCGGGTGGGAGTAATTAAGCACTCCTGCGGCTTCGAGGTGGATCAGCCGGGTAAGGATAGCTGGGGTTATCAGGAAGTAGGGGCTGGACCGGTGGTCCTGGCGGGACCCAAGCAGATGATTTCTTTTAAGTCTTGGGAAAACGAGTTAACGCCAGAGGAAATTGCCCAGAGTTTCGATGGGGTAGATCTGGTACTTACCGAGGGATATAAGTTGGGGGAACGGCCCAAAATTGAGGTGTTTCGAAAGCAGGTTTCTCACGATTTAATTTGTAAACCGGAAGAGTTGTTGGCCGTAGTTAGTGATACGCAGCGGGATTGGGGGATTCCGGTTTTTGATCTCGAAGATATTACTGGTTTAGCTGATTTCGTGGAAAACAGATTTCTAAGCGGTACTAAACCACATGATTAATAATGGATTAATAGGGTTATATGGTTAATGACTAATGAAGGAAAAATTTTGGCAAGCCATTCTCGAATTTTTCAAAAATCACCCACCGCTGTAGTCCGTCGGTGGGATTTATTTGTTTCGCAGGAGTGATGAGACTTGAGTTTTATTTGGAATCAAAAAAAGATTCGTTGGTTCCAGGAAGCGGATATTTATACGGGTTTTTCTAAAAATGTGGTTCATCTGCTTGCCCCTAAACTGGCGGGTTATACTACTTTGTGCGACATTGGCTGTGGTTTGGGGTTGATTGATATAGAGCTTAGTCAATCCATCCCCAGCATTACTTGTATAGATATCAGTCCGGAAGCCATTGAGGCGCTGAATAAAAATATCGCGGAAAGAGGGATTGCCAATATTGAGCCGCTGCTTCTGGATTTCAATGAGATCAAGGGCGGTTGGGATGTCATCTTGATCAGCTTTTTTGGTTACCGTCATCTGGAACACTTTTTAAACTACTGCCGAAAACTCATAGTGGTGGTCGGTAAAAACAATCAAAGTGAACTTTATCCCGAGAAGTATCGCAAATCGCAAAAATTCACGGCCGCGCAATTGGAACAGGTCTTAGAGCAAAAAGGAATACCTTATTCCCTCACGGAAGCTGCTTTTGAATTCGGGCAACCCCTGGTTTCCCTCGAGAATGCTGAAGAATTTGTAAGGACCCAAGCTCCCGAGATTACGGCTGAGGACTTGGCCAGTTTTCTGGCCTTACGGTTAGTGGAAACCGGGGAAGCCGCATACCCTTTCCTGCTGCCTCGGCTGAAATCGATCGGCATCTTTGAAATTAAAGGGAAACTTTAGGTAAATCACGAATATTTTCAGCCGGCGGTTAAATCTCGCGGAATTAAAGCTCGCAAAATTATAATCTGTTATAAGGCCGGGAAGCATTGCTTCCCGGTTTTAAGTTTCGGCAACCAGTTTGCCGGTCTCGGTCAGATCATAACCGCCGATCCCTTCCAGCTCCAGTCTGAAAGTGCGGGAACGTAGTATTTCTAAAACCGCTTTAAACGGGGGTTCATTTAAATTTCCCTTTTTAAATACCAAGTCATACTTTTCCAGCTGGAGCGGGATAAAGTCGATTCCGTTTACCTGCAGGCTGGCCTTCTCATTCCCGATACCTAAATCAGCCTCTCCGCGGGCAACGGAACTGGCAATGGCCAAGTGCGAAGCGTATTCATGATGGTATCCTTTAATGGTTTTTCCTAAAACACCCAATTTTTTCAGGTGTTCATCCAACAAAACGCGCACGCCGCTGCCTTTTTCTCGATTGACGATAGTAAGGTCGGGGCGCTTTAAATCCTCCCAGGTGCTAATCCCCAGCGGATTGCCCTTTGTGACATAGAAGCCCTGGGTACGGTAGCTCACATTTACCAGCACCGCCGGCACACCGGGCATCAGGCTGCGGACAAAGGGTACATTGTGTTC
>CAZKWP010000073.1:4167-11020 GCA_964556555.1 uncultured Syntrophomonadaceae bacterium | reverse complement strand
TGGAAGCGACTGGCTTTAAGACAGGGAAATGCTGGGTTTCTTAGAACGATAAAATCCGTTGTCCACTGAGTGGACAAATGGAATTAATTCTAGTGACGCTTAGCCGGCAATACCCGGTTAAGACTCTCAACCAATCTGTCGGGAGTCCAACCTCAAAGTTTGAATCTAAACATTTATTGATGTATTTTATGTAAATTTGGCTGGCATCCGCTTAAAAACGTCCGGAACGGAAGATGGAAACGACCAGCCAGAAACCCATCGCCGCAGCTACTATATAACCGATCTCCGCAATCGGCAAGCGGCTTAAAAAAGCACCCGGCGCGCGATTGACGATCAGGGAAGAACCGATAATCAGACTCCCGATTAAGATACTCAAGGCCAGTCGGTTCGCCATGATATTTAAGCGCGCGGAAAAGCGGTGCAGGTTTTGATGTTCCAGTTGAACCCTCAGTTCCCCTTCTTCCACCAAACCCAATACATTTTCCACCTGTTTGGGCACCCGGTGGGCCACATTCCAAAATTCCAGGGCCGCCCGCGTCAGACTGCGCTGAATTTCTTTGGGGGCCATGCGCTGCCGCACGATTCGCCGGGCAAAAGGTTCGGCTAACTCCAGCAGACTAATCTTAGGATCCAACTGCTGCAAAACGCCTTCGCTGGTAACCAGACATTTGATGAACAGGGAAAATTCCGCTGGAATTTTTATTTCATAGCGGTAAGAGAGATCCACCAGTTCCTGAAGAGCTACCCCTACTTCGATTTGCGCCATGGGCAAGCCATAGTATTTCTGCTGCAGCCGGTTCAAATCTCGACGCAGCGCCGTCCGATTAACTTTCCGCTGCACCACGCCGATGTCCAACAGACCCCGCATTACGGCATCCACATCGTAACGAACCATGGCTAACACCAAGTTGACCGCTTTCTCCCGGGTTATTTCATCAACCCGGCCTACCTGGCCAAAGTCCATGAAGACTATCTTGGCACCGGGCATTACGGCTAAATTCCCGGGGTGGGGGTCGGAGTGGAAAAAACCAAACACGTAAATCTGCCGCAAAATCGCATTGACGAAATTCCGGCCTATCTGCTGCAAATCAAAGCCTTCTGACCGCAGCTGCTCCGTAGCGGTCAATTTAATTCCGTCAATATATTCCATTACCAAAAATTGACGCGAAGAGTACTCCCAGTAAACTTTAGGGATAACAACACCCGGGTCATCAGCGAATAAATTATAAAAGCGGTCAGCATTGCGTCCCTCTGAGGTAAAGTCAAGCTCAGCCCGCAATGCCTGAGCAAATTCCTCAATCGTATCCACCAGTCCGTAGTGTTTGCCCCAGGCGGTCCGAGCTTCCAGGAGGCGCGCCAAATCAAACAGGATCTCCAGGTCCATCTCGATAATCCGTTGGATATCCGGGCGCTGCACCTTGATTACTACGGACTCGCCCGTCATTAATCGCGCCCGGTGCACCTGCGCGATAGAAGCCGAAGCAATTGGCACCGGGTCAAAACCGATAAATACCTCCGCTAAAATTTTTTGCTGTTCCTGCCAAAAGATTTCCTCCACCTGTTCCGCGGGAAAAGGTGGCACCATATCCTGCAGTTTTTCTAATTGCTCCAGATACGGCCAAGGCACCAAATCGGGCCGGGTGCTGATAATTTGCCCGATCTTAATAAAGGTGGGGCCTAATTCATTTATGGCTAAAAACATCCTTTGCGGGGTAGTCAGCTTACCTTGACGCTCGGCTCCTTCAGCCATACTCCTTCTGTGGAGCAAGTCACTCAGGCCGGCTTGATCGAATAAATAACCAAAACCGTGCCGGGATAAGACGTTGGCGATCTCCCGCAAACGGGTTAAATTGCGAAACCGTTTAAGCAGAGGCAAGCTTAGACCTCCAATCCAACAAAGCCCCTAGCCAAAACGGCCAGGGGCTCAAACTCATAACGGGAGTTTTTACTGTTCTGCTTCATGCTTAGGCTCCAGGTTATCCAGCCGTTCCTCAATCGCTTTCAAACGATCCAGCACCTCCTGGATTTCCGTTCGGGTCACCAGTCCTAATTCCGAACGTACGTGACTTACCTCTTTACGAATAAACTCAACGGCAGCCGCCCGTTCCTGTTCCCCTTTTTCCACTAACTCCTTAACTAAGCCGCTGGCCTCAGCCGGTTCAACTTCCTTTTTTTTAATCAGTTCGTCAACCAACTGTTCCGCTTTTTCTTTGGTAACGGACATTCCACCCAAGCCGAAGTAAAAAGCCTTGCGCATCAATCCAATCATTTTACTCACCTCCAGCTTTTATAAGTACATCATAGTTTAGGCGTCAAAGGTTGTCAAGTTGAGGAAAAGGGAAGCACTTACCCATCACTCTATTGCTTTTACCAGGGCCTCAAAATGTCGGCCGTCCGGCAGTTGACCGCTTAGTCGATACCAAGGGAGCACCAAGGCCTCCTGCTGGTCGGTTGATTCGTACTCCTCAATAAGCTCAACCTTCTCCAATATCAGTTTCTCACCTTGGGGAATCGGGAGGTTTGACCATACCTCAGGGCTTTTGGCGGCAACTGTTGGCGAACCCATTACACGGTTTATTCTTCCGTCCTCCAGGGTTCCCTGAAACAAGTCGGCTGCGGACTTAGCCGCTAAAGGTCCGGTTGGATCGACCGTGGCTTCCGCCATTTTAGCCTGCCATAATTTTTCCAAAGCCCGTTCCACCGAAATCACCGGGTATTCACCCAGTTCCGTTAAATTAGGCAGCGTTCCCGTAAGCTCCACCACTTCCCCAGAACGACGGTCGATCTCCACCCGGATTTCACTGTCCGGTATTGGCAGCTCCGCTGCCTGGTGGTTGAAAATAAACTCGTAGTTGGCAGCATCTGTCACGTTCTGCCTTACAACCTTAACCCCCTGGTCCGGGTAGCCTAGAGCGGAGACTGTTTTTTGCGCTTGGCTTAAAGCCTCGGTTTGCTGAATTTCCGGGCTGGTTAAGCCGGCCATGCTGACCAGGCTGGCGGGTTGGCTGGTGAACTGGATCTGGTTTGGTACTTCGGTTAAAAGCGTAAGCTTTTTACCGTTGCCGACCAATGAATACCCTGAACCGTCTGAATTCGCAGTCAAAGCTTGGTCCATCCCCAAAGCAGCGGCCAAATGCTGCAAATCCGCAGACTGCCAATTTCGGTTTTGGTCTTTGAAAACTTTAACTGTAGTAACCGGCGCAAAGATTGGATCATTAATGAACACGTCGGCATCAGCTTGCGTCAATCGACCGCGGGATAGCGATTTCGCACCGGTATTATTGAAATCCGGCGCTGCCCCAGGTAGGCCTAGCGTTTCCTGCGGTACCCCCTGGGGTTCTAAAATTTCCTGGATCCTTGAGCTGCCTTGGCTATTATCTGTTAAAACGGCCGGACTGTCGGCAACCCAAAACTCGGGCTGGCGATTCAGCAGGTCTTCCCCACTGGCTTTTCCAGTTTTGAGACCCGGTTCCTGGTTTTTATTCAAGTTTAAATCGCTATCTTCCTTCCCGTCTTGGCTGGCTGTTTCCGAAACAGAATCAGCTATATTGCCTATAGCATCCTGGCCTCCCACGAGCGGAGCTTTTGCCGTTTGCTCAACTAAACCGGTTCCAAAAAGCCGGGTTGACCAGCTTTGGCGCAGGCTGGCTGGGGTAACGGCGGCGATTACCGCCATCGCGGCCACGGCCACGATGGCTGCTGCCGGGATCAGCCACCTCCGATTGTTTAGCCGGTAAAAAAATCGGTGCTTTCGGGCTTCCGCCAGCAGCTGGGCTTTTAATTGCCGGCGAAAGTCTTCGGAAGGCTGGCTGCTGAAATAATCGTGCAATTCCTGCTCGACCGCTAACAGGCCGACTAACTCAGACCTATCCATTATTTCCATTTCCAGCAGTTCCCGCATTTCATTATGCCCCATAGGTCACCTCTTCCTTCCCCATGACCAAACGCAAACGACTAACGGCCCTCAGCGCCATTGCTTTGACGGCACCTTCCGTACGATTAGTAACTTGAGCGATATCTTTAAATTTCATGTCTTCCAGGTAGTGCAGCCGGATTACCTTCTGCTGGTCTTCAGTCAGCTGCTCCAGGGCCTGATCCAGCCAATGCCGATACTCTACCTGTTCCAGGTCCTTTTCCGGGCTCGACATTTCCAGCCAACTAAGGTCTACTTCCCTTTTATTCCTGCGAAAATGGTCTATGGCGGTATTTTTAGCGATGCGGTACAACCAGACGACAAAGGGTTTACCCGTCGGGTTATAGCTGCCGATGCCTTTCATGGCCTTAAGAAAAGTTTCGGAAACAATATCCTGGGTTTCTGGATGGTTATGCATCAGGCCATACACATAACGATAGATCTGTTTAAAATACAATTCGTATATTTCACCGAAGGCCTCGGGGTCCTGTTTGGCCCGGTTAATCAACTCATCTTCCGACCGAAACGATTGCACGAACTCACACCCTTAATTGAAATCAAAGAAAGTCTATTTCTATTTAACGAAAAAATACCCGAAAAAGCTACCGCCAGTATATTACAATCCGTTAATCCAGCAAGTATTTTTCCGTCCGGGAACTGCTCTATACTTCCCGATTCCGGCAGAAAAACCCTTCCTGAGGAAGGGTTTTCACCAAGAAAACTATAAACTGTCAAATGACTAAAACATGTAGTGAGCCGCGGTGTTGGCTAATTCCGCCAATGGTCCAGGGTAACAGCCGATTACTATGGTCACTACCATGCACACGTATAAAACCAGTTTCATGGAACCGCTGATCTTTATCGCGCTGTAGTCGTTTACCTGCCCCATATACATCACTTTCGCAACCGACAAGTAGTAATACACCGAAATCATACTGATTACCAAACCGATTATGGCCAGCCATAGATACCCTTCGCCAATCACAGCGGTAAACAGGTAAAACTTGCCGGCAAAACCAGCCAGGGGAGGAATCCCGGCCATGGATAACATGCACACCAGCATGGTAACGGCCAGTAAAGGGGAACGCCGGGCGAGTCCCGAGTAGTCGGCAATGTCATCGCTTTCTGAAACATTATTAAACACAATCGTCACTGCAAAAGCGCCTACATTCGCAAACACATAGATCATCGAGTAAAAAAGGATGCCCTTTACTCCAAGTTCGTTAGCCGCTACCAAACCGACTAACAGATAACCCGCTTGCGCAATACTGGAATAGGCCAGCATTCTTTTGATGTTCTGTTGGGGAATGGCGGCTAAATTACCCAAAATCATGGTGGCAGTAGCTAAGATAGCAATCACCGGGACCCAATGGTCGGCATGATAAGGGAAAGCGGTTAAAAAGAGCCGCACAAACACCCCAAATCCGGCGGCTTTGGAAGCCACCGCCAAAAAGATGGTGATCGGCGTGGGGGCCCCTTCGTAAATATCAGGCGCCCACATATGGAAGGGAACTGCCGCCACCTTAAACCCTAAGCCGGATAAGGCAAAGATTACCCCTAACCAGAAAGCGGGGCTGGTATCACTGTGCCGGGCGATCTCATGGATCATGGTCGTACCAGTGACCCCATACAACAGGGTGAAACCGTACAGCATCACCGCGGAAGAAATCGCTCCCAGGATCAAGTACTTAAGGCCGGCCTCTGAGGAACGGGCATCCTCCCCAGCCAGATTGGCGGTTAATATATAGAAGGATATGGTCATCAGTTCCATCCCGACGTATAGGGTGATAAGTTCACCGGCTGAAACCAGAATCATCATCCCCAGGGTGGCAAACAGGATTAAGGCATATGCCTCACTGCCTTCCCCCACCAGTGGTTTAAAGTAGCTGCTGGTAGTCAGACAGACCAGGAGCGCTGAAACCAGGAAGAGCAGTTTAAAGTAACTGGCGTAAGAATCCACCAGGTACATCCGGCCCAAAAATCCTTCAAACATGTTGTAATGCACCGCCACCACCATGATTGAGCCAATGATGCCGATGATGGCAAAAAGGACTAAGCCCCGACGTTCTCCCCGCGGAGCTACCAGGCCGAGAATTAAGAGCAGAAAGGCCAAACTCGCTACAAATATTTCCGGTACGAGTAAAGTGAAATCCACTAGAAGCCACCTCCGATCATGCCGCCCAGACCAGCTCTGGCAAACAAGGGAGCCACTCCATTGTTAACCAGATCCATCAGCAACGAGGGGAAGATCCCGAAGGTGATTAAAGCCGCACCCAAGACCAGCAGCGGGACCCATTCCGGACCTTTAATATCCGTCAGTTTATCCCATTCCGGTCGTTTAGGGCCAAACAAAACATTCCCCATCATGCGCAAAATATAGACTGCGGTAAAGACTATCCCACTGATGGCCAGTACCGTAAGCACTGAATAAACCCCAAAAGAGCCGACGAAAATCGTAAACTCTGCGGGGAAACTGGCTAGACCCGGCAGGCCTAAAGAGGCTAAACCAGCCAGCATGAATCCCACAGACAGAATCGGCATTTGACTGGCTAAGCCCCCAAAGTCGGCAATGTTTCGGGTGTGGCTCTTCTCGTACAAATTCCCAATCATGGCAAAGAACAAGGCAGCCATTACCCCGTGGGCAAACATCTGCGCGATAGCCCCGTCAATACTAACCACGTTCAAGGCGGCAATCCCGATCAAGACATAGCCCATGTGACTGACACTGGAATACCCGACTACGTACTTTAAGTCTTTTTGCACCAGACAGATTACGGCCGCATAGATAACGTTGCCGACCGCCAGAACCGCAATTACCGGAGCCCAAAACTTGGCACCGACCGGCAAAACGAACAATCCGATCCGGATTAAACCATAGCCGCCGATCTTCTTTAAAACCCCGGCGTGAATCATACTGACCGCCGTGGGGGCGCCGGCGTA
>CAZKWP010000073.1:457-4157 GCA_964556555.1 uncultured Syntrophomonadaceae bacterium | reverse complement strand
CCGTCAGGTGACCAAGAGTGGAATGGCCACATCGAGATCAGGGTACAAAACCCAATGGCCATTAACAAAAAGCCTAAGATCTGAAACTGGTCAGAAAAGGGAACCAGCATCAAAGACTCGATATCCATGGTACGGACTCCGGTCAGCTGATAGGCATTAACGTAAAGGGCCATCACCCCAGCCAGTAAGAACGCGCTTCCGATCAAGAGATAAATGGTCAGCTTCATCCCGGCGTACTCTTTCGTAACCCGCTTGGTACTGCCCCAGATGATTACCATAATGTAGATCGGGATAATCACAACTTCATAGAATAAAAGGAAAATAAACAAATCCCGGGCTACAAAGGTACCCATAACCCCGCTGATGAGCACGAGCAGCAACAGATAGAACTCTTTAACCCGTTCGGTATTGTTCCAGGAGGCATATACCGCTGAAAAACCGATTAAGTTGCATAAGAGCAGCATGGGTAAGGAAATGCCGTCCACGCCCAGAGAATAACTGACGCCTAAGTCTCTAATCCATAAGATATCTTCCTTAAACTGCATTCCCCCCATCGACTGATCGTAGGCCAGAAAGAGTAATAAACTTGCTGCTAAAGAGATCAGGGTAGATACCGCAGCGACCGCCTTGATGGTCCAATCTTCATCCCGAGGCACGAATACGATGGCTAAGGCTCCCACCAATGGAGCTAACAGAATTAGCGACAAGAAGGGAAAACCCGGGTCCGTAAGGAAGTCCATTAATTACCACCTCCCCAGGTTGAAATCCCTATCGACGGGTCATATAAGCTTAAGATTATAGAAATAATAATCACAGCTGCCACCAAGACCATTCCGTAGTGCTGCGTTTGTCCAGTTTGTAAATAGCGCAGGTAATAACCCGACCATTTGGCTGCCCCGGCCAGGCCATTGACCACTCCGTCGACAACATAAATGTCAAACCAGTAAGCTAAGCGTCCGAATCCATCTACGATATGGTCTATAAGCCATTGGAAAATCTCATCAATATAGTATTTGTTGTACAGCAAGGTATGAATCGGTCGAAAACGGTTGGCCATGGCTGCCGCGGATATCGTCTTTTTGCAGTACATCAAATAAGCCAGATATATACCAGCAAGGGCAATCCCGGTCGAAGCCAGCATAACGGAAAGACTATAACCGTGATGCGCCTCGCCATAATAAATGTAACTGCCAAAGTTAGTGTGCAGCCAAGGCATGCCGACCAGCCCGCCTATTATTGAAAAGCCTCCTAGAATCCGCAGGGGAACGGTCATTGTCTTTGGAGATTCATGGGGATGATTCTCTGGTTTAGCCGGACCGTAAAACGCTACAAAGACCAGTCTGAACATGTAAAAAGCGGTTAAAAAGGCAACTATGGAGCCGAGCAAGTATAAACCCGTATAACCATTAACTTGGGCACTGAGCAAAATTTCATCTTTACTCCAAAAGCCGGCTAAAGGGAAGATCCCGGCTAAGGCCAAGGCCCCAACCACAAAAGTTTTGGTGGTGATGGGCATGTATTTGGCCAGGCCGCCCATCTCCCAAATATCTTGTTTATCGTGGAGAGCATGGATTACACTGCCGGCTCCCAAGAACAGCAGGGCTTTGAAGAAGGCGTGAGTCATCAGGTGAAACATACTGGCCGTAAGTCCGCCTACCCCTAACGCCATGACCATATAACCCAACTGACTCAGGGTGGAGTAAGCCAAAATCCGTTTGATGTCGTTCTGCACCAGGGCAATCGTGGCGGCAAAAATAGCGGTAAAGCCGCCCACGTAAGCAATAATCTCCAGTACGTTCGGTACTGCGGCAAACAAAAAATAAGCACGGCCAATCAAATAGACCCCAGCCACCACCATGGTTGCCGCGTGAATAAGGGCGCTTACGGGCGTAGGACCTTCCATGGCATCGGGCAGCCAGACGTGTAGCGGAAATTGACCGGATTTAGCAACTGGTCCCGCAAAAACCAAAAGGGCGATTATGGTCATTAAAGTCAGATTAATCCCGGCCGTAGGAATAGTGTCAGCTAAATTTGTAAAATTCAAAGTGCCGAATACGATTTGCAATAAAAGAATGCCCAATAAAAAGCCAAAATCCCCGACCCGGTTAGTGATAAATGCTTTCTTGGCCGCTTCCCTGGCAGATTTTTTGTGAAACCAAAAACCAATCAGCAAATAGGAACATAAGCCCACCATTTCCCAAAAAACATACATCTGCAAAAAGTTGTTAGCAATTACCAATCCCAACATAGACATGGCAAACAAAGATTGATAAGCAAAATAAGTAGCATAGCCCGGGTCATCTTTCATATATCCCAGCGAATATATCTGAACCATCAGGGCAATTAAAGACACCACAAACAACATCATTCCCGAGATGGGGTCAATCAAAGTGCCCATTTCTATGGATACCCCCGGTAATTTAAACCAGGTTATCGCGTGTTCAGTGGTAAGAGGATTACCCAGCAGGCCAGCTGCCACAAATAGTGCCATCAGGAAGGAGCTAAAAATACAGGCTATCGAAAATCCGGCGCTGAGCTGGGGAGCTTTACGCAGAAAAAAGACGATCATCACAAAAGCGATGGCTGGCATTAAGGGGATTAACCAGGCATTATCGATCACAAACTGAGTCATTCCATATTTCACCTGCCTTTTTCCGGTTAAAGCTTACCACTTCAACCAGTTGAAATCTTCTATATTAACCGACAGCAAATCTCGATATACGGTTAAGACCAAAGCCAATCCCACCACAACTTCGGCGGCGGCCAGCGCAATGACGAAAACCCCAAACACCTGACCCACTAGTAACGCGGGCTCCATAAACCGATTAAAAGCCACTAGATTGATAATACAAGCATTAAGCATGAGTTCTATACCCATGAGGATCGAGATGGCATTTTGTTTGGACAGGGCCGCATACAGACCAATGCAGAAAAGCATGCCGGCCAGCAATAAATAGTGATTGAGCGTAATAATCATGGCTAGTTCCGCTCCCCTTTCGTCAGGATGATTGCTCCTAATACCGCAACCAGCAAGAGGATTCCTACCGCTTCAAAAGCAATGACATAATTGTTTAAGAGTAATTCCCCGATCGGTCCTACTGTAGTTTGGGGAGCCGGTTCATTGACTATATCCCAGGGAGTACGCGTAACCGCGTAAGCTAAAATGACCATTAACAAGGCTACGATTCCTCCAGCGAGCCATTTGTGCCGGGAAGAGGCATTGGTTTGAGCCATATCCTTTTTTTGGGTCAGCATAACCCCGAAAACCATTAAAACCGCGATCGCTCCGACATAGATCAAAATCTGGACCACGGCCAGGAAATCGGCTTCCAGCAAAACGTAAAGCCCGGAAACGCCAAAGAAAGTTAAAACCATAAAGAAGGCAGCATGTACCAGGTTATGCGCTGTAACGATGGAAATAGCGGACCCCAGGATTAAGGCGGCGATAACCCAAAAAGCTATGGCATAAATGCTCATGAGTCTACCTCCTTCCGGTACAGTATTTGACAGGCGTCTTCCGCATGGTACGTGGCCATTTCAAATTCGTGGGTAAAGACCAGGGCGCTTTTGGGACAGGTTTCAGTACACAAGCCGCAAAACATGCAATAACGAAAATCTATCCCGTATTCCGTCAGAATTTTTTTCTTGCCATCCTCCCCGCCTTTTTCCGTTTTTAAGGTAATAGCCCGGTTGGGACAGG
>CAZKWP010000073.1:0-447 GCA_964556555.1 uncultured Syntrophomonadaceae bacterium | reverse complement strand
CTGGCAAAGTCCACAAGAAATGCAATTGTCGGGGATGAACTCCAGCCGGCCATGATACCGGGCCGGCAGTTTTGGCCGTTCTTCCGGATAATACTGGGTAACGTGCGGGCCGAAAAAATGCTTTAATGTAACTTTTAATCCCTTTAATAAACCTTCCCCGTACATCTAATCACCCCCCTATCGTTCGGTAGATCTGGATGCCTACCCCGGTTAACAGTAAGTTTGCCAGAGACAGAGGGATTAAAAACTTCCAGCCAAAGTGCATCAAATGGTCTACCCGAATCCGGGGGAAAGTCCACTTGACCACCATAAACAGAAAAACTAATACGTAAACTTTAAGGATAAACCACAGCCAAGACGGCAGCCAGGGTCCTTGCCAGCCGCCAAAAAACAGAGTGACGGCGATCGCGGAATTAGCAATCATATTGGTATATTCCGCCAGAAAGA
>CAZKWP010000072.1:5442-11095 GCA_964556555.1 uncultured Syntrophomonadaceae bacterium | reverse complement strand
GACGTTCGGCCAAGAGCGAAAGTCTGATGATTACGGCAACCCGGCGGGCCCTGTTTATGGACCCCGAACATACCCGGGAAGTCAGAGAAAAGCTGGAGGCCGAAGCCCCGAAACGTTTATTGATCTTGGGCATTTCGGAAAATATGGCTTACCGGATCGCGGAAAATTTGGGGTTGCCCCAGCCTTGCGAAATGATCCACATTGAGCAGGTGGCCACGGAAATCGAAATTATGGCAGCCCGACGCTTGCGGATGGTGGACAAAAAACATGCTGTGCCGGTAGTCTCAGTGGATGTGTCCCGGGATTCAGTGGGGCAGCTCTTAGATTCCTTTACGGTTTTTTTCCGTCGCCGGAACGACCGGCGGGTTTTGGGTGAGAATTCGGTGGTGCGGCCCCGCTACAGTATTTTAGGGAAAATCTCGATTGCGGATGCTGTGGTCAAAGACTTGGCAGCCAGAGCTGCAAGCTCGGTCCCGGAAGTAAAAAAGGTGCCGAAGGTGGGCGTACGCATGGTTGGCGGCTCGGTCTTCCTGGAGGTAAACGTAGTTCTGACCTATGGGCAAGCATGGCCCCCGATTTTAAAAATGGTGCAAAGCCAAGTTTATCAGCAGATTACCGAATTAACCGGGCTGGAGGTTAAGGCGGTTAACGTGGTGCTGAAAAACATAGAACTACCAACTAATACGGCTTAGAACTGGTTTATATAAGACCGTTTGGTATAGAACAGGCTGGTTTATTCTGGCTAAGAACTGTTGAAATGGTATGGCTTAGGATTAGCATGGCTCAGGAGGTAAAGCGGGATGCTGGATATAAAGCAGATACAAGAGATCATTCCCCACCGGCCGCCCTTTTTATTGGTAGACCGGATTCTGGAACTAGAACCGGGTGTCAAAGCGGTAGGCATCAAGAATGTGAGTATCAACGAGGATTTTTTTCGCGGGCATTTTCCAGATAATCCAATCATGCCCGGGGTCTTGATCGTGGAAGCCCTGGCCCAGGTGGGGGCAGTGGCGCTGCTGACTCAGGAGGCTTACCGGGGGAAACTGGCGCTATTTGGCGGCATTGAAAAGTTCCGTTTTCGGCGGCAGGTGCGCCCTGGAGATCAGTTAACCATGGAAGTTCGGCTGCTTTGGGTCCGGCGCGGCATCGGAAAAGGGGAAGCGATAGCCCGCGTAGGCGACGAAGTGGCCGGCGAGGGTGAAATCATGTTTTCTATCAACGGTTAAGATTTGAAATGAAACAGTATCAAGTTTCGCCAGGCTCTTGGTTAAAATCTATAAGTTAAATTTAATCTAATAGAATCCAAAATAAATTTGCGGCAACAAAATATTGCGATTTAGAAAAAACCATGCCCTGAGCAAGCTCAGGGTGTTTTATTTTACTGATTTTTATTTTTTGTTTGGAGAATTTTTAATGTAATAATGGTAAAATTAAACTATAAACATCAGGAACCATGAACAAAAAAGGAGTGGGAAATCTATGCGTGAGATCTGGTTAGCCGGGGGCTGCTTTTGGGGAGTGGAGGCTTATTTTACCCAGCTGCCGGGGGTGCTCAAAACCGAGGTTGGATACGCCAACGGCCAAACCAAAAATCCGGGCTACTACGATATTCCCCGCACCGGCCATACGGAAGCGGTACACATAAGCTATGACCCCATTCAAATTACGTTAGATACTCTGCTGGAATACTTCTTTAAGATTATAGACCCCACCAGCGTTAACAGGCAAGGCAATGATTTCGGCACCCAGTATCGGACAGGGATTTATTATAAAGATGAGGCGGACCGCGAGGTAATACTTGACCGGATCGCGTTGGAACAGCAGCGCTATAAAAAATCGATCGTTACGGAAGTTGAACCGCTGCTTAATTTTCATGCCGCGGAAGAGTATCATCAGAAATACTTGGAGAAAAATCCGCAGGGTTATTGCCATGTGGATTTTTCCACCTTGCCTAAGGCGGACCCCTTCAAAATTGATTCTACGGCCTACCGCAAACCGCCGGCGGAAGAAATAAAGAAGTCAATAACCGACCTGCAGTATCAGGTGACCCAGCAAAACGGCACCGAACTGCCTTTTACCAACGAGTATTGGGATCATCGGCAACGCGGCATTTATGTTGATCTGATAACCGGGGAACCGCTGTTTGTTTCTACCGACAAATTCGATTCAAGCTGCGGCTGGCCGAGTTTTACCCGGCCAATCGATGAAGAAGTCCTGGTGGAAAAGGCGGACCGCAGTCATGGGATGGTGCGGACGGAAGTGCGCAGCCGGGTGGGGGACAGTCACCTGGGTCATGTGTTTAACGACGGTCCCAGGGCTAAGGGTGGCCGACGCTACTGCATCAACAGCGCGGCCTTGAAATTCATCCCCTTGGCCAAAATGGAAGCCCAGGGTTACGGCCAATTCATCCCGCTGGTCAAATGAAAGGAATGATAAATTTCTTCTAGTATAGCTCGGCAGCGCTACGATTCATCCCATATACCTCGAAAGAGCAACGATTATATACCCCGATAGAGCTGCGATTCATACCGCTGCTCAAATAAGAAGGCTGGCGGCCAAACTGGCAGCTAAAGCTGACGGCTGGCTAGCAACTCTTTTTGATTGACGAAATTGTTGGCTTTAGATATAATACGAATACAACTTAAAATGAATATATAATAATTTAGAAACTAAAAAAGGGAGGTTGTTGGAAATGCCGAGTTTGAAAGGAACCAAAACCGCGGAAAATCTTTTAAAGGCTTTTGCCGGAGAGTCCCAGGCCCGTAATCGTTATACCTATTACGCGTTCGTAGCTGATAAAGAAGGCTATAAACAGATCAAAAACATCTTAATTGAAACCGCGGACAATGAAAAGGAACACGCCAAACGGTTTTATAAATTCTTGCTGGCCGGTTTTGAGGGCGAACTGCCGGTAATGCTGGAAATCACGGCTGATTTTCCGATTGCCCAGGGAACTACCCTCGACAATTTAAAGGCAGCGGCAGCCGGCGAAAACGAAGAGTGGAGCGACCTCTATCCGGCTTTTGCCCAAGTGGCTCAGGAAGAAGGTTTTCCAGAGATTGCGGCAGCTTTTCGCATGATCGCCTCTGCGGAAAAGCGGCATGAAACCAGATACAACAAGCTCGCGGACAATGTCCAAAACGGCAAAGTATTTAAAAAGGATTCGGCTGGTCAATGGAAATGCGGGAACTGCGGGTACGTTCATGAAGGAACTGAAGCGCCGGAAATCTGCCCGGCCTGCATCCATCCCCAAGCCCATTTCGAGGTTTTCGTAGAAACTTATTAAACCGCAGAAACCTATTGATAGGCAGAAGGTGCGAAGAAGCCCTAATCCACAGTAAATTACAAAGCAGCTTATTATTTAAATGACCTTAACCATCAGCTGAATCAGATCAATCTTATTAAAATCGCTAATGTCACTAAGCAACCCGGACCGCGGATCAAGCCGGGTTGTTTGTTTTTCGTGGCGGAGGCAGGAAATTTGCTGATAACTGGAGAAAAATAATAAACGATGAATATGGGATATGATATGATTAATTTCCAGTTTAATATTTTGATTGAAACTGTTGTCTTAATCTTAAAATCGTATATGTATGATCAATAAATTCGAAGTTAACGGGATACTCAGGGATGGAGGGAAGAAATTGACTGATGACCAGGAAAAGCCGAAACAGGATTTAGTCTCTGAAATCGAAACAGTCGTTACCGGGCTTTATAAATCGGGTTACAATTGCGCCGAGTCCATAATCCTTGGTTTTAGACAGGTCTTGAATTTAGATATGTGTCCGGACGTGGCCCGAATGTTTTCCGCTTATGGCGGAGGCGTCGGTAAATCTGGGTGTATGTGCGGAGCACTCAGTGGTTCTGTAGCGGTGACCGGTTTTTTAAAAGGCAGGGATGACAATAAGGAGAAATTGGCCGGTATTTATGACTTATCCGGTAAAGTGCATGACAATTTTGAAGCGGAAATGGGAGCGACTTGCTGCCGGGTGCTTAATCCTTACCTTTTCGGCACCAAAGATCAACGCAAGAGTTGTCTGGAGATTACGGTAAACGCGGCCAAAATTCTGATGCGATTTTTACAGGAAGAGAAACTGGTTAACGTTTAGGCCAGTTTTGTGAGGTTGGTTATTTATGCACAGTCAGCAGGGATACCTCGAAAGAAGCGGTTATAAGCTTTATTACGAAACGTTTGGCCGGGGATTTCCGATTCTATTAGTTCACGGAATCCTCGGTTGCGGAAGGTTTATGAATGATGCGGCGACCTGGGAACTGGGCGATTGGCTGGCGGAATTACACTTTAAGGCGGTGGCTTTCGATCAGTACGGATTTGGGGAATCCACCCGGGCAACTAAATTGCCGGCCGACTATTTTTGGCGGACCCCGGAGGATATCGTTGCCTTGCTGGATCATCTGAAAATCGATCAGGTTGTAGTGATCGGTGTGTGCGAGGGGGCGGTCGCAGCGCTTAATTTGGCCATCCGCTATCCGGAGCGGGTAGTGGCGGTGGTGGCGGATAGTCCGATCTATCAGGTGACCGAAGAAATGTTAGAGGCTGACGCGGACCCGGACAATGCCCTGGAGGGAGATTGGCAGCGGCTGCTGGAAGATACGCATGGCCCGGATTATGCCGCTGCCTTAATCGAAGCCCGTCGCGAGCTGCTCAAGCAGTTAGCCCAGGAAAAAACCGACCTGTACCAGGGCCGGCTGGGGGAAATAACCTGCCCGACCTTTTTAACCGCCTGTACCGGCGATATTTATCGGCTTAATCGGCAAACCAAGGAAATCGGTGCCCAAATCCCCGGCGCTCAGGTTAAAATCTTTCGCGGCGGCGGGCAGCCCGCTATGTGGACCCTTAACTCTAAGTTTGCCCCGGAACTCGAAGAATTTTTGTTTTCCCTTTTGAGAAGCCGGTAACGGTCTGACTCAAGGACTTGCTCCTAAATTACCTGGCCAGTAATTACAGGACAACGATTTCCAGGACAAAATGGAGAAAATTCCCATAATCATAATCAAAATCAAAGCTCACACCCTGAAATTACAATCAAGTCGTACATAACCACATCGTATATGTCACTATATGTCATATATCATATATATCGTTATCCTAATTGTATATCGTTCATCTGAATAAACAATTTTGGGAAACAGTTTGGAGGGCCAGAGTCGCTTGGCTAAATCTTTAATCATTACCGAAAAACCCTCTGTAGCCCGGGACATTGCCCGGTGCTTAGGGGGCTTTTCCTTAAAACAAGGTTATTTTGAATCGGAAAATCAGCTGCTGGCCTGGTCATACGGCCATCTAGTCGAACTGTCCGCTCCAGAATTCGAAGGCGGAAAATGGCGGCCGGAAGAGCTTCCGCTCCTGCCGCAGTTTAAGCTGCGGGTAGCCGAGGCGGGGAAGGAGCAGTTTGCGGTCCTGTCCGAATTGATGACTCAGGCGGAGGAACTGATTAACGCCTGTGATGCCGGCCGCGAAGGGGAACTGATTTTTCGCTATCTTTGTGAGGCAGCGGGTTGTCAAAAATCGATGCAGAGACTGTGGATCTCCAGTCTTACCCCGGAGTCGATCAGGCAGGGTTTTCAAAACCTGCGGCCCGGGGGCGACTTCGATTGTCTGGGAAATCACTGCGGCTCGCGGGGCGTCGTCTTC
>CAZKWP010000072.1:0-5432 GCA_964556555.1 uncultured Syntrophomonadaceae bacterium | reverse complement strand
GCCGCAGCCAGGCGGACTGGCTGGTCGGGATTAACGCGACCCGGGCGTATACGCTGATCCAAGGTTCCCTGTACAGTGTGGGTCGAGTTCAGACTCCTACCTTAGCGTTTCTGGTGGAAAGAGAGAAGGAAATTCAGCAGTTCAAAGCGCAGACTTATTGGCTGCTGCGGGCCGTTTTTGACAGCCCTCACGGGTCGGTGCCGGTTAAGTATGCGGGCGACCTGGAAGGGAAGATTTTAAGTGAAACCGAAGCCAAGCGTTTAGCGGCTCAGGCCGAGGGAAGCCCGGCCACCGTAGTCCAGTTTGAAGATAAAGAGACGCTGCAGCCTCCGGCGCTGTCGTTTGATTTAACCGCCCTGCAGCAGGAAAGCAATGAACGTTGGGGCTGGACCGCTGCCCATACCCTGGAAGTAGCGCAAAACCTGTATGAAAAGAGAAAGCTGATCACTTATCCGCGGACATCCAGCCGTTACGTCACCCCGGACATGGTCAAAACCTTTGGCGCCCGGTTGCGGGCAATTGGCCAGGCGAAGGAATTAAACTTTAAGCCCATAGTCAGCGGCTTGTCTGGTTTCCCCCAGTTTAATCCGCCCCCGGCGGCGCAGCGCCTGATTGTGGATGAACAAAAAGTAACCGATCATCACGCTATTTTACCAACTGAAATTACCGCGCCGGAAGGATTGGCTGGGGATGAGGATAAGCTGTATCGGCTCATCGCCAGCAGTTTCCTGGCCTTGTTCCTGCCGCCCTGCCGTTTCGCCGAACGGTTCCTGACCGTGGATTGTGCCGGGTCTTTATTTACCGCTAAATCTAAGCAGATGGAGGAGGCGGGGTGGAGGGCACTGCCCCTGTTCAGCAAGGGTAAGCCGGCCCAAGGAGCAGCGACTGAAACCGGGGCGAAGACTCGCGGCACCAAAGCTAGTACAGCGGGAGCCGCGAGCGCCGCAGACTCGGAGGCCGCGGAGGATGAGGCGGATAACCTTCAGATTCCATTATTAAAGATTGGAGAAACCGGCAGCATTAAGCAAGCTGAACTGCGTAAAGAAAAAACCCGTCCACCCCGGCGCTATACGGAGGCCGCCCTGCTTTCGGCAATGAAGAATGCGGGCCGCCGAGTGGAAGACCCGGAATTGCCCAGCGGAGACGTGGGCCTGGGAACCCCGGCAACGCGGGCGGCCATTCTGGAACGTTTAAAAAAAGTGGGATATGTGGCGGTGCAGGGGAAAAACCTGATCCCCACCCCCAAGGGAATGACCCTGCTTGAGGTGCTCAACGTACCGGAGCTCAAAGTCCCGGATTTGACGGTTAAGTTGGAAAACCAGCTGCGGGAGATTGAAGCGGGTAAAAGGGAAGCCCCGGAGTTCATGCAGGAGATCGAGGTTTTTACACGGCGTTTGGTGCAGGAGGCGCTCCAGGCGAAACGCCGGATTACCCTGCGTCCCGGGGAAGTGGCGGTGGGCAGCTGTCCGCTTTGTGGCCAGCCGATTCGGGATTTGCCGAAAAGTTATGGCTGCCTTGGATATCAAGATGGCTGTCGATTTGTGGTTTGGAAAGAGCAGGCCGGCAAACAAATCACTTTAGCCCAAGCCAAACGGATAATCGCTAAAGGCGAAAGCTTGGTGATCAAAGGATTTGTAAACTGGCAGGGCGAAAAATTTAACGGCAAGCTCAAGTTAAATGCGGAGGGAAGAGTAATTTTGGAGCGGGTAAAACCCGAGGATTAAAACGGGGGATTAAAACCCGGAAATTAAACCGAACAAGAGTTTAACCATCAAGATACCCATCCCCCCGCGAAAAGTCGGTCAAGAAAAGCACTATAGGGCAAAACCCCTGACGTTAGGCTGCAGGGGCAGGATTGTACAAAACAATAAGTCTAAAAAGAGGTCAAAATAATTTGCCGTTTGTCCAAGAACTATTTAAATAAAAATTAAACAACGAGTTGTTCCGTGTTTGGAACAACTCGTTGTTGGTTAAAGAAATGAGCTTAACCCATAGAACAAGAGTTACAGCCAGCTATAGGTTTTTTATTTCTTTTTATCCTTATTATTTACCTTTCATAAGGCGTAACAACCCATTTCAGACAGTTATCTCTTTTATTGCCGAAAACGTCATATCCTTTAAGAATATCGTTAAGTGGCGCCCGGTGCGTAATCAGGAAATTCATATCAATTTTCTTGGCTTCGATCAGTTTAATCAATTGGGGAATCCGATTGGCATTCACCAGTCCCATTCTGATTGTTAAATTTTTAATCCACAGCTCATTCATAGCCAAAATTTGCGGTTCTTCAAAAACTCCCAGAATTGAAACATTTCCGCCAGCTCTTACCGAATTCAGGGCTAAATCATAAGTACCTTTCGCCCCCACCGCTTCAATGGTCCGGTCAGCCCCGCGTCCCCGAGTCAGTTCTTTTATGGCTTCCGGGACATTTACTTTTTTAGGATTAAGCGCAATATCCGCTATTCCGTTTTTCAGGGCGCTGTCTAAACGGGACTCTTCCATGTCAACCGCGATGATTTGAGCTGGCCCCCATAACCGGGCGGTTGCCATAGCGCACATGCCAACTGGTCCGGAACCCATAACCGCAACCGTGTCTCCTGGCTCGATACTGGCATTTTCGGCTCCCATATAACCGGTAGAAAGAATATCGCCAACAAATAATACGTCTTCTTCGGTAAGACCTTCCGGAATCTTAAACATGCCCAGGTTAGCGTGGGGAACTCTTACGTACTCAGCCTGACAACCGTCAATCATATAACCAAAAATCCAGCTGCCAGTTTCACATTGGGAATAAGTTCCCCGCAGGCAGTAGAAACACTCCCCGCACTGGGTTACGCAAGATACGGCGACTTTGTCCCCAACTTTGGAGTTTCGTACTGCTGGTCCTACTTCGACTACTTCTCCAACAAATTCGTGTCCCAGAATCCTAGGGGTCTGAACTTGGGGTACACCTCCATGCCAAATGTGGATATCAGTACCGCAGATAGTTGAGGTGGTGATTCTGACTATAGCGTCATCAGGCTCAATGATTTTCGGCAGCGGGACGTCCTCCAGAGCAATTTTATTGGGGCCGTTGTACACTAGCGCTTTCATCGTATTTGACATAATAATTTCCTCCTTGTAATTTGTGTGACATGGAACAATTAACATCTGCTGGTTGCATCTATTATAGGTAACAGATAAGTCTTATCAATATATTGTACTAATGATTCTTTTCTCAATTTGCATTTAAATTAAACCTTGCCCTTAAAAAGAGAATGTTCAGGACTCAGCTCAAAGCATGATTAAAAAGCCTGGAAATGTTTATATTTATCGCCAAGCTAGCCTCAAGCTATAGAAGGCTTCAAGGATTTCCTGATCCAAAGCAAACACAGCTTTTCGGTTTACCCCTTGCCAAAACTATCGGCAGAGGGTAAAATTAATTTAGATATTTAGAAAGTTGTTTAAGTATCTAAATTATTTATCATAGGTTAATCCCGTGCCCCCGATTTTAATCTGGTTCATTCTCAATCCGTCCCTGGCTTATTACCCTTCTTTATATTTATAATAAAAGAGGTGATGGACATGTCGCTCAATCTGGTGTTTAAAGCTTTTTCGGACGACACCCGGCGGGAAATTCTGCGGCTGCTGCAACAGGGGGACCTTACGGCCGGCGAAATCGCCGCTTGTTTTGATTTAACTAAACCGAGTATATCGCATCATTTGAATGTCTTAAAACAAGCGGACCTGGTGCAGGATGTCCGCAAAGGACAACATATTTTCTACTCTTTGAATACCACGGTTTTTCAGGAAGTCCTGGGCTGGATTTTTGAGGTGTGGAAACCGGAGGAAAAAGGAAAGGGAAACCTTAACAAAGAAAATCCTAACAAATGAAACATCAAAAAGAAAGGAGAAATTAAGCATGAAGAATAAAGACAACTTAAACCGGGATAGCTATCAGGTTAATTGGGACAGTTTAAAGCGGGAATGGCCGATCTGGATTCTGCTGGTCGGAACCCTCATCACGGGAATTATTATTTATCCTCTTTTGCCGGATCAAGTACCGATACACTGGAATTTCCAGGGTGAAGTCGATAATTATGGCTCCCGGGTTTTTGGGGCGTTTATGTTACCCTTAATAATCACCGGCATTTACTTAATGATGGTGTTTATGCCTTTAATTGACCCGCGCCGCGATAACTACGTGCGCTTTGCCGGGGCTTACCGGTACTTGCGCTGGGGAACGGTTGTAATTCTCTGTGTTTTGTACGCAGCCACCATCATGAGCGCGATGGGGATGGCCGTTAATATCGGGATGCTGGTAAAGGCAGTTGTGGCGGTTTTGTTTATCATAATCGGCAACTATATGGGTCAGATGCGGCCAAATTATTTTGTGGGGATTAAAACCCCCTGGACCTTAGCCAATGAGAAGGTTTGGGAAAAAACGCACCGTATGGGAGGTCGGTTATGGGTAGGGGCGGGATTGCTAGAATTAGCCCTGGCCCCTATAGATGCCGTGTGGAGCGCGTATCTGTACTTTGGGCTGATTCTTGCCATGGCCGTTGTCCCGATTCTGTATTCGTATATTGCGTTTCGAAAATTCGCTAGGCGTTAGGCTGCAACCGAATTTATCTTGTAAGGGCCTAAACACTGCGTATAACTGCAGCCTTAACTGCGGTGCGGGCTTAATTACCTTGACTTTATCGGGTAATCCTGATAAAATATCAATTGCGTCGGGGCGTAGCTCAGTTTGGCTAGAGCGCTTGCTTGGGGTGCAAGAGGCCGCAAGTTCAAGTCTTGTCGCTCCGACCATCCAGAATATAAGGACCTTCGAGATATAGTTCGAAGGTCTTTTTTTTTGAGGTTTTGGGAGAAACGACTTCGCAGCATCTCAAATGCCGCAAACAAATGAGATAATTGTGCAGGAAACAAGGGATATAAATCGAATGAATAATATTTGGGGCTGGAGTTGTAAGCACAAAAAGGGGCGGGAAATCCGCCCCTTTTGCAGTTTATCCTAGTTAGGGACAATATTGATTTCGTCACTGCCTGCTATAAGCGTTCCATCTATCAGTTTTCCGGTAAGTGTTCCTGTTGTGCCTTCAATTACCAAAGTGCCATCTGTATCTGCAATTTGCACGACCAAGTCATCCCATGTATCTGGTACTAGGTTGGTTCCATCTGGATAACAGTCAGGCCCGGTTATATCTTCTATGTGGGCCAGTGCTTTGTCACTTTTGCCTACAATTTTTACTGTCAAGCCTGCAAACGAAATCGATGAAACATCAATGTCTTCAACATTAAATGTTTCGCTTCCCAGGATCACAATGGGGATGACACCTGTTCCATTTACGTTAAACGAGTTTGGATAACTACCAGGTTTGATATCGATTTGAACTTCAATTGGTGTAATATTAACGATAAAAGTTTCCGTACCGAAACCGCCATCATCATC
>CAZKWP010000071.1:0-11214 GCA_964556555.1 uncultured Syntrophomonadaceae bacterium | reverse complement strand
GCGGAAGCTGCTTGTCTTTTGGCGCAGTCAAATTACGATGCCGCGACCATTAAAGCCCCGGTTGCCGGAACTGTAGTTAAAATTAACGCCCAGCTGGGGGAAATGGTTAATGCCGGGCAATCCGCCCTTACCCTGATTGATTTAGAAAAAGTCTGGATCAAAGCCAACATTGACGAAACCCTGATCAAACGGGTAGCCATCGGTCAACCGGTCCAGATTTCGATTGATGCTTATCCCGGTCAATTGTTCAAAGGGACAATAGCTGATATCGGAAATGCGGCTGGTTCCATATTTTCCCTTATACCAAGTGATAGTTCTGCCGGCAATTATACTAAGCTGACCCAACGGGTTCCGGTTAAAATCCAACTTGAGCCAGCCGGCTTTTCCTTATACCCGGGAATGTCGGCAAAAGTTAAAATTATAACCCGCTGATTACAGTGAATCGCCAAAGAAGCTGACAGACTGCGGTTAGCCCTAAATTGATCGACTCTAAGCCTGAATTATCTGGTATAATACGATTAAGGGGGTGGCTTGGTTATGTTTCAAAAGATACTGGTAGCAGTAGACGGATCGGCAGCCTCGTTTAAAGCCGTAGAAATCGCTCGGAGAATGATTGAGGAAGGTTCAGCCAAAGAAGTTACCTTACTGCACGTAGTGGTAAATCACAATGAGGTCATGTTGGTTAACGGGATGTATATGCCTTTGGATTACCCGCAACTCTATAATGAACTAAACGAAGCAGCTAAAAAAGTACTGGAAAGCGCCAAAGCAATTCTGGGCCCGGATATACCTGCAGAACAGCTACTCGAAAGCGGGCCGCCGGCGGAAATCATCTGCAAGATCGCGGAAAAAGAAAATTTTGATTTAATTCTGATCGGTAACCGCGGCTTAAACCGCTTGCAGCGCCTCTTACTGGGCAGTATCAGCAGCAAGGTGAGCACCTTGGCCCACTGCTCGGTTCTAGTAGTTAAATAGCAGTTTCGGGTAAAACGGGATTAAATCATCGCAGCCTTGGTAAATTTTATTAAACCCGATAATTCAAAAATTTAATTAATTTAATTAAACAGTAAAACTAAAATTAAGCGCGCTAATATAATAAGGAGATATGCCGCAATATAAAGTTAAAAAGACCCCGTGTTAATTTACACAATTAACGCGGGGCCTTTTTCTTTTTCAGGATTTAATCACCATTAATTTTGTTCTCTAGGTTGTCTTTGATCGTCTCACAATGATCCAGGATTTTATAATACATTTGGCCGAAGAAGGTTCCGGTTAAATCAAGGCTGTTTGCAGAGGTCAGCGCCTTGATTTCATTACTCAGTTTAATCAGCATTTCCACATTTCCCGAAGCGGTTAAGGAAAGGTTTTTATCAACTGGACAGTCAATGGTTACCATCTTTTCAAATTCACTGTCAAACCATTGTTTATAATCTTTAATTGATTCTTGGAGAATGTCACTGGTTAAAGACCATTCCTCATCTTCCAGATTAAAGATAATCTCCTTTTTAAACTTCTGGTAGATAAATTCTATAAAATCTACTGACTCCGCCCCCATCAGATCGATTAGCATCGACCAAGCTAAATCAGAAGCCCCGGAGCCGCCGTTTACTCCCCAGTTAAAATCCATGGGAGTGTGTTTAACCAGGTGTTTGAGCGGTACGGCATCGGCAGCCTCGTTTGCTTGTACGGTGACATAGACTTTGCCATTATTACGGATTCCTTGATAGACTTTCACAACATTCGCTCCTTCCCAGCGGTTATCTGATCTTCGTCAGCTATAATGAATAAAGGTTTAATCTCCCTGCCTAAAATTTCCCGATATAAAACAACGGATAATCTCGGCATTTAGTGTCGCTGTATCATTATTATTCAACAAACACCTCGATTTTCCTCTTTAATTTATTCAAATAAGCAGTTTGCCGCTCTGCTTCGCTGAAACAATATTCTTTGAAACGCTATTACCAATAACAATCCTAACAATCCGCGCTTAAATCTTTTGACAAAAATTAAGTGGCTGTGTATAATTATTTGTTAGGCGTCAAAATTAACGCCAATAATTTTATAAGGCAGGTTACAATGCGGAACATCGGAATTATTGCCCATATTGATGCGGGCAAAACTACCACAACCGAAAGAATTCTTTACTACACTGGCCGAACCCATAAGATGGGGGAAACCCACGACGGCGAAAGTATCATGGATTACCTCCCAGCGGAAAAAGAACGAGGGATTACCATAACCTCTGCCGCTACCAGTTGCAACTGGAATGGGGTACAGATAAACATTGTCGATACACCTGGACATGTGGACTTTACCGCTGAGGTTGAGCGCAGTCTGCGAGTTCTGGATGGCGCGGTAGCCATTTTTTGCGGCAAAGGCGGGGTCGAACCGCAATCCGAAACCGTTTGGCGGCAAGCGGATAAATACGGCGTGCCCCGGCTGGCCTATGTCAACAAAATGGATGCAATTGGGGCTGACTTTGCCAACGTAGTCGGGCAAATTAAAAAAAGACTGGGGGCCAATCCCCTGGTAATCACTATGCCAGTCATTATCGACGATACGGAACTGGTGGGGATTATCGATTTAGTCAACCGGCAATACCTCGCTTACTCTAACGATTCCGGCGAAGATTTTGAGATCCGGCCTATTCCTGAACCTTTGGAAGAAGCGGCTCAGCTTCAGCATAACCAACTTTTAGAAACCTTATCAGAGTATGACGATGTTTTAATGGAACAGTATTTGGACAACCAAGCCATCCCCGCAAAACAGATTAAAGCGGTGATACGCCATGCGACCATAGCCGGATCCATTGTTCCGGTAATGTGCGGGAGCTCTTACCGCAATATCGGGGTGCAGTTTTTGTTGGACTGCATTGTTGATTACCTTCCCTCGCCGGTGGAAACCCGTCAGCAGCTGGCGATTAAGGTTGAAGACAGCCAAAAAGTAGAAATAAGTACAGACGAAGCAGCGCCTTTAGCCGCTCTCATTTTTAAAATAATTACCGACCGGCACGTGGGGAAACTTGCGTTTGTACGGGTTTATTCCGGGCAAGTCCGTACCGGCAGTTACGTATACAACGCCACCAAACAAAAACGGGAGCACGTCGGCCGATTGCTGAAAATGCACGCTAATCACCGCGAAGATGTCTCAGTGATTAAAGCGGGGGATATCGGGGCGATTATCGGCTTAAAAGACGTCGGGACCGGCGACACCCTATCAATGGAAGAACACCCGTTACTACTGGAAAATATAGAATTTCCGGAACCCGTAATTTCGATCGCGATTCAACCCCGCAAAAAAATGGATCAGGTTCGCGTTGCCGATGCCCTGGCCAAAATTTCCGCGGAAGACCCCACTTTTAAGGTCTCGATTAATCCAGATACCGGGGAGACTTTAATCTCAGGCATGGGCGAACTGCATTTGGAGATTATTGCGGAACGATTGACCCGGGAATTTAAGGTGGAAGCAGATTTGGGTCAGCCTCAAGTCGCTTATAAAGAAACCATTTCTCGGCAAGTCGAGGGTGAATGTCGTTACGTTAAACAGACCGGCGGGCACGGTCAGTATGGCCACGTTAAGCTGCTTATCGAACCGGCGGAAGGTCTGACTATCGAACACAAAATCATCGGCGGCGCGATCCCCCGGGAATACCTGTCGGCGGTGGACGCGGGAATTCAAGAGGCTTTAAAAGAAGGACCGATCAAAAAGTTCCCGGTCGTGGATCTGAAGATTACGGTAATCGATGGTTCTTACCACGAGGTCGACTCCTCAGAACTTGCCTTTAAGATGGCCGGATCCCTGGCAGTTAAAGAGGCTTTGGTCAAGGCCGGCCCTAAACTGCTTGAACCGATCATGAAGCTTGATATTACCTCACCCGAAGAATATACCGGGAATATCATCAACAGCATAAACAGCAAACGGGGTCGCTTAGAATCCATGGACACCAATCACAGTACGCAAATCATCAAGGCTCTGGTGCCTTTAGCTGAACTATTTGGTTATTCCACGGCGATTCGGTCGCTTACTCAAGGCCGCGCTAGTTTCAGCATGGAATTTTCCCATTACGAAATCACGAGCGTTACTCCGTAACTCAACTATTGGGTCGTTTAAGCTCAGTAAAACCAATCAGAAAGACCTATTATAAAAACCTATTATTTAGAAAACTTAAGCCAATAAAAAGAAACCGGTCAACGCAGCTATGGGTAACAGCGTTGACCGATTTTTTAATTTCTTGTCCGCCTTTTTGGGTTCTATTTTAAACTCTCTGGATTTAAGGATAAAAGTTCGGGATGGACAAAAAGTCCGTCTTTGCGAATCAAGATATCATCAAAGTAAATCTCTCCGCCCCCAAATTCCGGCGTTTGAATATAGACCAGATCCCAATGAATGGCAGATTCATTGCCATTGGAACACTCGTCATAGGTGCTGCCGGGGGTAAAATGAATTGAACCGGCAATTTTCTCATCAAACAAGGTGTCTTTGATCGCCTTAGTGATATAGGGATTGACACCTATAGCGAATTCGCCGACATAACGTGCCCCTTCATCCGTATCCAAGATTTTATTAATCCGCTCGGTATCACTGGCCGTGGCCTGGACGATCCGGCCTTGGGCAAATTCCAGCCGGATGTTTTCGAAGTTTACCCCCTGGTAAACCGTAGGGGTGTTGTAACTTATATACCCGTTTACCGAGTCTCGAACCGGGGCGGTGTAAACTTCCCCATCCGGAATATTGCGTTTGCCGTCACACTTAACCGCGGATATGCCCCGAATGGAAAAAGATAAATCCGTACCCTTCCCCACAATACGGACCTTATCGGTTTGATTCATTAATTGGACTAACGGATCCATGGCTTGGGACATTTTTTGGTAATCCAAGTTGCAAACGGCAAAGTAGAAGTCTTCAAAAGCCTCGGTGCTGGTGTTGGCTGATTGGGCCATGGAGGGCGAAGGATACCGTAAGACTACCCACTTAGTCTTAGCCACCCGGATCTTCGTATGCACCTCCTGCGAAAAGTATTTGGTGTAGAGTTCCATTTTTTCAGCTGGGACATCGGACATTTCGGCCGCATTATCCCCGGAACGAACCCCGATATAAGCCTGCATTTCCCGCATGCGTTCCCCTTCATACTTAGCCATCATTTGCATTTGCTCGACTGTGGCTTCCATTAAAAGCGCCCTGTCTACCGCTTTATCTTTAATCGAAACAAAAGGGACTCCTTTCGCCCGGTAGACTTCCTTTACCAATTCCTGAACCAGAGGCACTTCCAGTCCGATCGCTTCAATCAGCACATTTTCTTTCGGCCGAACCCTGCAGGAATAATTAACCAGGCTTTGGGCTAGTTCGCTTATTCTGGAATCAATCATTTTGCTGCTTCCTCCATTTCACTTTTTGGGCTTTAACTCCGGCTTTGTTTTAGTGTTTGCTTTCGTAATTCGTCCGTCCTTGCTGCAGCTGTTTAGTTTTAATATTTGCATAAGCCATTTTACTTTAGAATTGCTTTAGTATTCCCGGTTAACCCATCAACGAATCGACTGGTTGTTATTGCCGTCCCCTATAACCTCAAGAAATACTTCAACTAATTGAGGATCGAACTGCGTCCCGGCGCACTTTTTCAACTCCCGGAGCGCTTGCGCTGAAGTTTTAGGTTCCCTAAAAGGTCGACTATTGGTCATGGCATCGTAGGCATCCGCAATCGCCAAGATCCGACACGCCAAAGGAGTTTCTTCGCCTTTCAAACCTAAGGGATACCCTTCTCCGTTCCACCATTCATGGTGTTTTAAAATGTAGTCTGCTATCGGAACGAGATCGGGAGCGGCCAAGGCTAAACGATGACCAATTTCCGAGTGTTTTTGTACAATGACTCTTTCTTCCGGGGATAAAAGCCCGCGTTTTAAGATAATTCCTTCGGGCACTCCTACCTTGCCTAAATCATGGTACTTAGCAAGCATCTGCAATTCGTTGACGCTGACTTCAGGCAGGCGCAGGGCGGTGGCTACCCGGCCGACTAACCGTTTAACCCGGTCCCCGTGACCCTCTGCCATAAAATATAGTGACTCAAAAGTTTGGCTCAGTTTTTTCACTATCAGGCTGCGTGTCTTTTCCGCCTTTTGGATTTTTTCATAGGACATGCTGTTTTCCGCTTCTTGAAAAAGGGTCAGCATGCTTTTGGCCGCTGAACCCCGAAAGGTTAAGCCGATGGAAACACTCAGCAGCAGTTTGTGGCCCGCCCGGTTGTAATCCTCTGCCGTTTCGTTGATCCGGCGGCGCAGCCGTTCCAGGTCGGAACGACTGTTGCTGGGGAACAAGATCGCAAAATCATTGCCGCCCACTCGGGCTATGATGTCTTCCTCGTTGAAACACTTTTTAAACACATTGGTCGCCGCCAGGAGCAAGACATCTCCCGCATCGTAACCCACTGTGTCGTTAATAAATCTTAAACCGTCAACCGTAATCATGATAATTCCCAGGGGAGTAAATTTCTGATGCTCGTAACGGTTTAATTCTTCTAAAAAATAAGCCCGAGTATACAGGTTGGTTAACGAATCACGCAAGCTGATCTGAGCAAGGTGCTGATCTGTCCTTTTATTTTGGGAAATATCCCGAATCGATTCAATGGCGCCGTAAACGTTGCCGTCCTGATCGTATAGACGGGAGGCTTTGGCCCAGATAATCATCTGTTTCCCCTGGAGGTTAGGAACCGACGTTTCGCCAATTACCCAGTTTTCTTCCTTCTGCAGAAACGCATAATTCTTTTCCGCCTCTTCATTGGCCCGCAGAAGCAGATCCACGAGCATTGGCCGGCGCTTGCCATAGAAAGGAATAGCGTATTCATATTTGCCTTTGCCTAACATTTTCTGGGCCGGCACTCCGGTTAAAACTTCGATGGCTTTATTCCAGGTGATTACCTTACCCTCCCGGTCCACCACAAAGGTAGCGTCCGGCAAAAAGTTGATAATATCGGCTAAACGTTGTTCAGAAGCCTGACGCACCACATCAAGCTGATGGCATAACTGCGTATTATCCTGAACCAGAAAGCTGTTTTTGATTTTTTTTATCCGGTGCCGAATGAGAGACCAATTGAAAGGCTTGGGGAAAAAGTCAACCGCTCCTGCTTCAAAGGCCAGATCAATTGATTTATCGTCCTCCAGGACACTAATCATGATTACCGTAGTCAGCCCGGCCTCAATCTCCGTTTTTAATTTGGCGCAAGTTTTATAGCCGTTTAAGCCCGGTAAAATCGCCTCTAACAAAATAAGCTGTGGTTTAAAACTTGGGTATCTGGCCAGGACTTCTTCCCCGCTGCCGGCTTCGGCCACAGTATACCCTTCCCGTTCTAAAACGCAGCGTAGTTTTAAACGGTTGTCGGCTTCACCATCTGCTACTAATATTCTAAAGTCCGCTGACTGATTAAGCATTTGATTCATGAACGTTCCCTCCTTATGCTGTGAGAACTCAGTATGAAAATATACTGCTTAGCCTGAGATTAATAATCTCCGGTCCCATAAACCACTTTGCTCTATCTTGGGATATCAAAGTAAGATTAACATAAATTACTTAAATATAATACCAGGATTAACCGATTTAAGCGGGCTTATTCAGTGAATACTATAATTATAGCAAATAGAAAATAATGGTTTTAGATGGTTTAATAAAAATTACTCTGCTACAATGGGCTAAGGGGGGTAAGCTTTATGATTGAAGTTCTCGGAGTCTCCAAAAGCTATAATCAAGGAGCCTTAAAAGCATTAAACCAAGTCGATCTAACCGTAAGTGACGGTGAAATTTTTGGATTTTTAGGCCCAAACGGTGCCGGTAAGACCACCTTAATCAAGATCTTGACCGGCATCTTAAATGTAGATCAGGGCCAAGTGTTAATCAATGGAACCGATATCCGCCGGGAGCCGATCACAGCCAAACTACAAATCGGTTATGTGCCCGATGACCCCAACCTGTTTCCCCGTTTGACCGGCAGCGATTATTTGAATTTTATGGCAAATATGTACCAGGTTTCTAAGGAAAGGCGGAAAACAGAAATCCCCAAGCTGTTAGAACGGTTTGATATGACTGGCGCGGTGGGTGATCTGCTGCAGAGCTATTCCCATGGGATGAAACAAAAAATTATCGTGATCGGTGCCCTCCTGCACCATCCCCCAGTTTGGATTCTGGATGAACCCATGACCGGACTCGACCCCAAATCCTCCTTTACCTTAAAAGAGATGATGCGGGAGCATGCGGACGCTGGCAAAACCGTTTTCTTCTCAACACATGTATTGGACGTAGCGGAAAAAATCTGTGATCGCATGGCGATTATCAATAAAGGCAAAGTGATTTTCCAGGGAACCATGGAGGAAATCCACCAGCATTTTCGGGAAAATCAATCCTTAGAAAATATTTTCTTGGAGCTTACAGAAAATGCTTAAATTAAAAAGTCTGATAATGGTTTTGTTAAACAGTAGTTTCGGCATCTCGGCCATCCGGACGCGGGCAAAAAGAAATAAGCTGGAATACCTGAAAATCTTAGGTATCGGGGCCGCAATAGCGGCCGGTTTTGGTCCGGCCCTGCTGATTTATTTCCAGATCCTGGTCAAAGGTTTCGACCTCCTGTCTCCAGTGGGCCAAGGGGGAGCCATCCTTACCCTGGGGATAGTATTGGTCAGTTCCATGATCTTTTATTTTGGCATCTTTTTTGTGATTAATACCTTTTACTTTGCGGAAAACATCGAAGCGCTCCTGTTTCTGCCCTTAAAGGCCTGGCAAGTACTCGGCGCCCGTTTTTCCGTAATTTTAATCTACGAGTACTTTACCACCTTGCCCTTTTTGGCCCCTCCCCTACTTATCTATGGGGTAAAAAGCAGCGCTCCTTTCATCTATTGGATCTATGCCGGCCTGGGCTTTTTACTGGTACCGCTGGCGCCATTGGCTTTGGCCTTGTTCCTGGCGGTAATCGTGATGCGCTTCACTAATTTTGGCAAGGACATGTTTAAAATCCTCAGCGGAATCTTAGTAATCATCCTGGCCGCGGGTACCCAGTATCTGTTTCAAAAGGCCGGGCCCGACCCAACGAATCCCGCATTTATCCAAGATTTGCTGACCAACCCGGACAGCATGATAAATCTCCTCGGTCAAGTCTTTCCCACTGCCACTTTTTTGGCCAGAGCCTTAGTGCACAGTCAAACCCTCGGCGCTTTTTGGAACTTCTTGACTTTTCTGGGGGTTTCGGCCGCAGCACTCGCCATTGCCTGGCTGGTTGGCAGCCAGGTTTATTTCCAAGGGATTGCCGGAGCCAGCCGGGTTTCAGTTAAACGAGGGGTTTCCAAACAGGCTGCCAATAGAAGACTTGAGAAGCAGTTAGCCCGGGTTTCTTCTCCCCTCTGGGCCTATTGGGGGAAAGAAATAAAACTGCTGGTCCGCACCCCGGTCTATTTTATGAACTGCGTCCTGATGAATTTTCTATTGCCCTTTTTCTTGCTTCTGCCTTTCTTCTTGCCCAATAGCGAAGCCCAGATTCCTTGGGAAGAACTGACCTCTAACGTTGAACTGCAAATTATTATGGTGGCGGCCATATCGGGAATCACCGTATTTTTAACTGTGGTTAATTCAATCACCTCTACCTCCCTGTCCCGGGAAGGCAGCCATTTCTTTATTTCTAAATATTTACCGATCCCTTATGCCCGCCAGATTCAGGCCAAACTGCTCTCTGGGATTTTTTTCGGCACCATCGGGCTGGTCCTGCTGCTGCTCGCGACCGCGCTTTTGTTTAAGGTACCGCTTGGCCTGATCAGCCTGATCTTCGGGGTCAGTTTGACAGCGCTTCTGCCGATGAATGAAATCGGTCTGTTAATCGATATTTTCCGGCCCAAACTGGATTGGGATAATGAACAAAAAGCGGTTAAGCAAAATCTGAATTCCATAATCACCATGCTGGTTGCGGTTATCCCGGCTGGAGGCATCAGCTTCTTGGTAATAAAATACCTGGATACCCTCCGGGACGCGGCCTTATTCATGCTGATCAGCTACGGCCTGCTGGGGATTTTGTTTTACTTCGTCCTGATGCGAGCCGGGGTCGCGAAGTATCATAAATTAGAAGGCTAAGCCCCGGCCGCTTTCCCAAAATTTTCCCAGAACCTTCCGCAACTTTTAGTGCATTGAATAAATAATCATCATGTTTCATAAAGGTTCCTTAGTAGAAAATAGACGTTCCTCTAAATGGTAATCAATGGCTAGTTACTAACACTTGGTACCTCGAAATAAAAATATAGCCGCGAACTCATAAAGGTCCGCAGCCAATTGAATGCATTAAATCGAAATTTTTAAATTATCTGCGAGGAAAATTAACTTGGATTTTTAGCATTGATCTCCTGGAGCAGATTTTCCGTTAGCTTAGCGTTTTGGGAACTTACATAAAACTCGACTAATCCCTCGTCACACAACTTGCTTAAGGTGGGATCGAGCGATATTTCCCCTAGTTTGGGCAGCCCTTCGTAAACCTTAGTCTCCGGCAGCCCGCCAAACACTTCAATATCTTTTCCACAATGCGGGCAGCTAAAATGACTCATGTTTTCCACTACCCCAAGGATTGGCACCTGCAATTTTTTAACCATCTTTATGGCCTTGCGGATAACCATATGCGCCAGATCCTGCGGTGAAGATACAATAATTATTCCATTAACCGGCAGAGATTGCATCACCGTAAGCGGGCTGTCCCCAGTTCCAGGCGGCAAATCCACCAGCAGGAAGTCCAGTTCCCCCCAGGTAACCTCAGTCCAAAACTGCTGCACCGCTCCGGCAATCACTGGGCCCCGCCAAATAACTGGGTCATCTTCGTTTTGTAAAAGCAGGTTAACCGACATGATCTTAATCCCGGACTTGGAGACAGGAGGATAAAATCCAGCTTTATTAACACTAGGTCTTTCTTTGACGCCAAACAACTTAGGAATACTCGGTCCGGTAATATCCGCATCCAAGATCCCGACCTTATGCCCTTTTCGGGTTAATTCTGAGGCCAATAGTGCGGTTACCGAAGACTTACCGACCCCGCCTTTACCGCTCATTACGGCTAAAACGTATTTTATCGCATTCGCTTCATTCGTCGCTAATTTTTGAGGGGCAGAGCCCGTATTTTTTGGTTTAGGCTGACTCATCCCGCAAGTTGATGCTGAGGGGCAGCCGCTGTTGCATTTACTGATGTCACAATCCAATTTATTTTCCTCC
>CAZKWP010000070.1:10241-11337 GCA_964556555.1 uncultured Syntrophomonadaceae bacterium | reverse complement strand
GAGAAGGCGGCCGGACTGTAGGCGCGGGAGTAGTTACCGGGATCATTGAGGACTAGGACTGGATTCTTGCCTCCCGCCTATTGGCGAATGTGGCAATAAGGAGGGAACTATTTGATGGCGAAGCAAAAAATTCGCATCCGTCTTAAGGCATTTGACCACCAACTGCTTGACCAATCGGCCAGCAAGATCGTGGATACGGCTAAGCGAACCGGGGCGGCGGTGTCAGGCCCAATCCCCTTGCCAACTGAGAAAAACATCTACACTATTTTGCGTTCTCCCCATGTGAATAAGGACTCGCGAGAACAGTTTGAGATGCGAACTCATAAACGGCTGATTGATATAGTGGAGCCCACACCGAAAACGGTAGATGCCTTGATGCGTTTGGATTTGCCGGCCGGGGTGGACATTGAGATCAAGCTGTAGCTAAACAGCTAAGTTGAGTCTCCAAGGAAACAGGAGGTGCAGGTCGTGTCCAAAGGAATTTTGGGCAAAAAGCTAGGGATGACGCAGATATTTAGTGCAACAGGTCAAGCGATACCGGTTACGGTAATCGAAGCTGGTCCCTGTGTGGTACTACAGAAGAAAAACCCGGAACGGGATGGTTATACCGCCATTCAAGTAGGGTTTGGGGATATTCGTGAATCCTTGGTTAATAAGCCGTTAACGGGTCATTTTCAAAAGAATCACCTGAAACCCCTTCGTTATATTCGGGAACTAAGACTGGATGAAGTGGACGGTTATCAGGTGGGTCAGGCCATAAAAGCTGACGTTTTTGCTCCCGGTGAACTCGTAGATGTTGTCGGGACTTCCAAAGGAAAAGGTTTTGCGGGTGGTATTAAACGACATGGATTCCATCGCGGGCCTATGGCTCACGGTTCAAAATACCATCGTCGTCCGGGCTCGTTGGGTGCCAAAGGTCCGGCCCGGGTCTTTAAAGGAAGAAAGCTGCCGGGACACTTAGGGGCAACGCGGGTTACCGTGCAGAACCTCGAAGTGGTAAGAGTAGATGCTGATCGTAACCTCCTTCTACTCAAGGGCGCGGTTCCAGGTCCCAGGCGGGGACTGCTGGTGGTCAAAAGCGCTGTAAAAGCTAAAT
>CAZKWP010000070.1:0-10231 GCA_964556555.1 uncultured Syntrophomonadaceae bacterium | reverse complement strand
ATGCCGCCCGGTGAGAAAGGAGGAGTGAGGTATCGTGCCAAAAGTGGCCTTAATGAATATCAAGGGTGAAACCATAGGCGAAATAGAATTAAAAGACACGGTTTTTGGGATCGAACCCAATGAATCGGTACTCCACGATATGGTAGTCTGTCAAATGGCTGCTTGGCGTCGGGGTACGGCGGATACCAAGCGCAGAGGTGAAGTTGCGGGAAGCAATAAGAAACCTTGGCGGCAAAAAGGAACTGGCCGGGCTAGAGCGGGCAGCCGACGATCCCCTTTATGGCGTAAGGGTGGAATCGTGTTTGGTCCTCATCCCCGCAGTTACGCTTACAGCTTGCCGAGAAAAGTCCGTCGGTTGGCTTTAAAGTCGGCCCTGTCATCTAAGGTTATCAGCGGAGACCTGATCGTTTTGGACGAATTAAATTTTGTTCAACCCAAAACGAAAGATATGCTCGGGGTTTTAGACAACCTGAAAGTCGACCGCAAAGCCTTGATCGTCACGGCTGAAGACAACGAGAATGTATATAAATCAGCCCGAAATATCCCAGGGATAGTGCCCATGGACTCCACCGGTTTAAACGTATACGATATTCTTAATTGCGATAAACTGGTGATGACCAAGGACGCAGTGCTCCGGGTTGAGGAGGTGCTGGCCTGATGCGTGATGCACGGGAAGTGCTGGTGAAACCAGTCGTAACTGAGAAAAGTACTAATTTGCTCTCGGAAAACAAGTATACCTTTATCGTAAATCCGGAAGCGAATAAGATTGAGATCAAACATGCGGTAGAGAAGATGTTCAAGGTGCATGTTTCAGACGTTCGAACCATGGCGGTTAAGGGAAAAGTGAAACGAAGGGGTAAGCATATTGGTCGGACTTCGGACCGCAAAAAAGCTATAGTGACCTTACGCCCAGGGGATCGAATCGCCATCTTCGAAGGAATGTAGCGTTGCTAACAAAGGAGGGGGATTTCCTTGGGTGTAAAGCAATTTAAGCCGACGTCGCCAGGTCGACGTCAGATGACGGTTTTAACCTTTGATGAAATTACCACTGACAAACCAGAAAAATCCCTGCTCGAACCTTTAAAAAGAACGGGCGGCAGAAATGCACAGGGTCGATTAACTGTAAGGCATAAGGGACAAGGGCATAAGCGGAATTACCGCATAATAGATTTTAAACGGAACAAGGATGGGGTTCCCGCAAAGGTTGCCACCATTGAATATGATCCAAATCGTTCAGCCAATATCGCCCTTTTGCACTACTTAGATGGAGAGAAGCGGTATATCCTTGCGCCTAATGGCTTAAAAGTCGGGGATATGGTAACTTCCGGACCCGAGGCGGATATTAAGGTCGGTAATGCGCTGCCATTGCAGAACATTCCAGTGGGTTCCGTCATCCATAACGTAGAACTTAAACCCGGCAAAGGCGGTCAGATTGGTCGATCCGCCGGGGAATCAATCCAGTTGATGGCCAAGGAAGGCAAGTACGCGAATCTTCGCCTCCCTTCTGGTGAGATGCGTTTGGTGTTAATTACCTGCCGGGCCACTATTGGTCAGGTCGGGAATCTGGACTACGAAAACATTACTATCGGAAAAGCCGGCCGAAATCGCTGGCGGGGAATTCGACCCACGGTGCGTGGGGTTGTAATGAATCCAGTAGATCATCCTCATGGCGGTGGAGAAGGACGTTCACCCATTGGCCGCAAAGCTCCGATGACTCCCTGGGGTAAGGTGGCAATCGGCGGGCGTACCCGTAAGCCTAAGGCTTCCGATAAATTGATCATTAAGCGAAGGACGAAATAGAAACTGAAACTGGGAGGGCGGCGTTAACCTGGTTTAGGTATTTACGCCGAACGACGCAAAGGAGGTAAGCCGAAATATGGGTAGGTCCATCAAAAAGGGGCCGTATGTGGACGCAAAGTTGCTCGCTAAAGTGGAAGCAATGAATGACAGCGGCGATAAACGCGTGATTAAAACCTGGTCCCGACGGTCCACCATCTTTCCTGAAATGGTGGGACACACCCTAGCGGTTCATGATGGTCGCAAACATGTTCCGGTATATATTACGGAGGACATGGTCGGCCATAAACTGGGTGAATTTTCAAATACCCGATTTTTTAGAGGCCACGGGTCGCATACTGAAAGATCGACAAGTCTTAAGTAGGCTGCAGGAGGAGAGATAATGGAAGCAAGAGCAATAGCCAAGAATTTACGGGTCTCTCCCCGGAAAGCCCGCCAGGTTGTGGACTTGATTCGGGGGAAACAGGTGAAAGAGGCTCTGGCCATTTTAAAATTTGTACCCAGCACGACTACCGAAGCTATTCAAAAAACTTTGAAGTCCGCCATTGCTAACGCGGAGAATAACCTGGACTTATTAGCCGACGATCTGTATGTTCAGAGGATTTGGGTAGATCAAGGACCCACTCTTCGGCGTTATAAGCCTCGGGCTCAAGGCCGGGGGGACCTCATGAAAAGACATACCAGCCATATAACGGTAGTAGTCGGGGAAAAGAAGGAGGGGTAGGCCAGTGGGGCAGAAGGTGCACCCAAACGGTTTTCGGATAGGCATTATTCGAGACTGGGGTTCTCGGTGGTATGCCGACAAGAATTATAAGGAACTCCTTCATGAAGACATTCGTATCCGTAAATACCTGAAGAAGAAATTCTATGCTGCCGGAGTTTCCGGCGTGGAAATCGAAAGAGCGGCTAGCCGTGTAAAGGTATCCATCCATACGGCAAAACCCGGGATTGTCATCGGCCGTGGTGGCACGGAGGTGGAAAACCTTCGCAAAGAGCTGGAAAAAATGACCGATAAGAAGGTCAATATAAACATCGTGGAAATTAAAAAACCAGAATTGGATGCGCAGTTGGTTGCGGAAAATATTGCTTCTCAGTTGGAGCGTCGGACTTCTTTCCGGCGGGCGATGAAGCAGTCGGTTCTTCGGACCATGCGACTGGGAGCGGAAGGGATCCGTATCGCGTGCTCGGGAAGACTGGGCGGCGCCGAAATCGCCAGAACTGAATGGTACTCCGAAGGCAAAGTGCCGCTGCATACCTTGCGGGCTGATGTAGATTATGGTTTTGCCGAAGCCAACACCACGTATGGTAAAATCGGGGTTAAAACCTGGATTTATAAAGGAGAAGTACTTCCTAAAGCCAAAGCTATTCAACCTAAAGCAGCCGTCTTGGAAGGGGGCGAATAGGTTTGCTGATACCAAAACGGGTAAAGTACCGTCGGCAGCATCGGGGTCGGATGACCGGCAAAGCGATGCGCGGCAATACCGTTTCCTACGGTGAATTTGGTTTGATGGCCATGGAACCGTCTTGGATTACCAATCGCCAGATCGAAGCAGCGCGTATTGCCATGACCCGTTATATAAAGCGGGGCGGTAAAGTTTGGATTAAAATATTCCCGGATAAACCAGTTACTGCCAAACCAGCAGAAACTCGGATGGGCAGTGGTAAGGGAGCACCGGAGTATTGGGTAGCAGTCGTAAAACCGGGTAGGGTAATGTTTGAGCTGGCTGGGGTTTCGGAAGAAATAGCCAAAGAAGCTATGCGGCTGGCAGCGCACAAACTACCGATCAAATGTAAGTTTGTGAAACGAGAGGAAGCGGGTGGTGAGGTTGGTGAAAGCTAACAAGTTACGTGACTTGACGGATGAGGAACTGCAACGCAGGATCAATGACTTTAGAGACGAACTGTTTAACCTGCGTTTTCAACTGGCTACAAACCAATTGGATAACCCGATGCGCTTAAATGAGGTTCGGAAAAATATCGCCCGTGCACATACTGTTCTGCGGGAAAGGGAACTCGCCCGCCAGCAGGCCTAAGAGGGCGGGGTAAAGGAGGTTCTATGGTGGAACAACGAGGAGTTCGGAAAACCCGGGTAGGCAAAGTGGTCAGTGATAAGATGGATAAAACCATAGTGGTTTCAGTAGACACCCTGGTCCGTCATTCGCTTTACGGCAAGACGATTCGTCGCAGCAAGAAGTTTAAAGCCCATGACGAAAATAATCAGTGTCATACTGGTGATATAGTCAAGATTATGGAAACTCGACCCATTAGCCGCGATAAGCAGTGGCGAGTGGTAGAGGTTGTTGAGGCAACCAAGGGATTGTAGAATCAGGATTAGATGACGCAACCCCGGTTTAGAGGAGGTTTTTAACGGTGATCCAACCACAAACAATCTTACGGGTAGGAGATAACACCGGTGGGAAAAAACTGATGTGTATCCGGGTACTGGGAGGATCGTTCCGTCGTTACGCTTCAGTTGGGGATGTAATCATAGCTTCGGTAAAAGAGGCTTCACCTGGCGGCGTAGTGAAAAAGGGAGATGTAGTGCGGGCGGTAATCGTAAGAACGAGAAAAGAAGTTCGGCGTCCGGATGGATCCTACATTAAGTTCAGTGAAAACGCAGCGGTGATCATTAATGATCAGAATAACCCCCGCGGCACCCGAATTTTTGGCCCAGTAGCCCGTGAACTGAGGGAAAGGGAGTTTATGAAAATAGTTTCTCTGGCTCCCGAGGTACTGTAAATTAGATAATTGAAGGATGGGTTTCACTTTTCGTAGATGGAGGCTAAATCATTAGCCGGTTGGAGGTGAAAAGGCTTGAGTAAACCCAAGACAGCAAAGGCCGGTAAAGTGCATGTACGTAAAGATGATCTGGTGCTGGTTACGACTGGTAAGGATGCCGGCAAGCGCGGCAAGGTAATTAAGGTCGATCCCAACAAAAACCGGATTATCGTAGAGGGAATTGGGATAACCAAACGACATACCAAACCGACCAGGTCCCTGCCACAGGGTGGAATTATTGAAAAAGAAGGTACGATAGCCAGTTCCAATGCTATGCTGGTGTGTACCAAATGCCAGCAACCGACCCGAATTGCAAAGAAGTTGGTTGAGGGTAAGCAGGCAAGAGCCTGTAAACGATGCGGCGAGCTAATTGACAATTAGGGCTGGAAGGGAGGACCGTCATGCCCAGACTAAAGGATAAATATAAAGCAGATGTTGCACCAGCCATGATGAAGAAATTTGGTTACCGCAACGTTATGCAAATACCCAGCCTGGAAAAGGTAGTTGTAAATATGGGAGTAGGCGAAGCCATTCAGAATGCCAAAGCTTTGGATGCCGCTGTAGGCGACCTGGCCAAAGTTACTGGTCAAAAACCGGTAATTACTAAAGCCAAAAAGTCTATTGCTGGATTTAAACTAAGAGCGGGTATGTCGATTGGCTGTAAAGTTACCTTACGAGGTGACCGGATGTACGAGTTCGTGGATAAGCTGATCAATGCAGCGCTGCCTCGGGTTCGCGACTTCCGCGGGGTTTCTCCTAAGTCATTTGATGGCCGGGGCAACTATACTTTGGGGCTTCGGGAACAGTTAATCTTCCCCGAAATCGAATACGATAAAATCGATAAACTACGGGGAATGGATGTTATTATGGTTACCACGGCCAAAACCGATGAAGAAGGCCGTGAATTGCTGCGGCTTATGGGAATGCCGTTTAGAGAAGCGTAACCGGGAAATCACTAGAAGGAGGGAAGTATAGTGGCGAAAAAGTCGATGATAGCCAAACAACAACGCCCCTCGATATTCTCAACCCGGGCTTACAATAGATGTAAACTATGTGGCCGCCCCCATGCCTACATGCGTAAGTTTGGGATCTGCCGGATTTGTTTCCGGACTCTAGCCTACAAAGGTGAGATACCCGGGGTCACCAAGGCCAGTTGGTAAGAGGAGCGGTTAAGGAGGTAAAGACATGGTCATGACCGACCCGATTGCGGATCTACTTACCCGAATTCGAAACGCCAATATTGTCTACCATGACAAGGTAGAAATACCGGCATCTAAACCGAAAAGGGCGATGGTAGAAATCTTCAAACAAGAAGGTTATATCCGTGATTACGAATATATTGATGACGGAAAACAGGGAATTCTGCGTCTGTACTTAAAGTATGGGCCCAATAAAAACCGGGTCATCACCGGACTCAAACGGATCAGCAAACCCGGCCTTAAGGTATACGCTAAAAAAGACGAAATACCCCGCGTACTGGGTGGTCTGGGAATTGCCGTCATCTCCACCTCAAAGGGGATAATGACTGATCGTCAGGCCCGTCAAGCTGGTTTGGGTGGCGAAGTCCTTTGTTACGTCTGGTAGGAGGTGTAATAGTTTGTCCAGGATAGGGAAACAGCCCATTATCATTCCGGACGGAGTCGATATCAACATCGAAGGGAATCTGGTGACGGTAAATGGGCCGAAGGGACAGCTGTCCCGCCAGGTATCCAAAGATATGCTCTTAACCATTGAGGGAAACCAGTTGCTCGTGCAACGGCCCTCTGATGAGAAATTACATCGATCCATGCATGGATTAACCCGAACCTTGGTGGCCAATATGGTTGAAGGGGTTACTAAGGGATATCAAAAAGGCTTAGAAATCTCCGGGGTGGGGTATCGCGCCGCGATGCAAGGAAATAAACTGGTGCTGACTCTGGGATATGCGCACCCGGTAGAAATAGAACCAGAAGACGGGATGGAAATAGAAGTTCCTGCACCCAATCGGATCATTGTCAAGGGAACGAATAAAGAAAAGGTTGGCGCCCTGGCGGCTACAATCAGGTCCCGTCGCGAACCAGAGCCTTACAAGGGTAAGGGGATCCGGTATGAAGGTGAAGTCATTCGTCGTAAGGCGGGTAAGACTGGGGCTAAGGGCAGAAAGTAGCCTAGAGGGAGTGACGAGGATTGCTTACTAAAATCAATCGGAAGAAAATCCGAATGGGAAAGCACCTGCGCGTGCGAAAAAAAATCATGGGCACCAGCGACAAACCGCGTCTCAGTGTTTTTCGCAGCCTAAATCACATCTATGCCCAGGTAATTAACGATACCACTGGGATAACCTTGGTTTCAGCTTCAACCATGGATGCGGCTCTGCGCGGAGCGAGCGGCGGGAATGTTGAAGCAGCGAAAAAGGTTGGACAGCAAATTGCGCAACGGGCTTTGGAAAAAGGGATTACGCAAGTGGTTTTTGACCGCGGTGGGAATCTTTATCACGGCCGGATTGCGGCTTTAGCGGATGCGGCTAGGGAAGCCGGTTTAAAAATTTAAAGGCGAGGGGGGATATAAATTTAGATGGCTCGAACGGTAATGGAACCTAAAACCCAAGATGAGTTTACGGAAAAAGTAGTTCATGTGAATCGGGTTGCCAAGGTGGTAAAAGGCGGACGTCGTTTTAGATTCAGCGCATTGGTCGTAGTAGGTGACGGAAAGGGCCGGGTAGGCGCCGGGTTAGGTAAAGCCCACGAAGTTCCGGAAGCAATTCGTAAGGGGATTGAGGACGCTAAGAAGAATCTGATCGAGGTTCCGACTATTGGTACCACGATTCCCCACCAGATTTTAGGACGTTTTGGAGCGGGACGCGTACTTTTAAAACCGGCCTCAGCTGGAACCGGGGTTATTGCCGGCGGTCCGGTGCGTGCGGTCTTAGAGGCAGCGGGAATAAAAGATATCCTTACCAAATCCTTAGGTTCTTCGAACGCGAACAACATGGTTAACGCAACCATCACCGGCTTAAAGAGTTTAAAGCGACCGGAAGATGTGGCCAGTCTTAGAGGAAAATCAGTGGCAGAATTGCGCTAGGAGGCGAGGGAATTGGCCAAGCGGCTAAAGGTGACTTTAAAAAAGAGCGGAATCGGCTATCCCGAGGCCCAAAAGCGCGTTATTCAAAGCCTGGGATTAAGAAAGCTCAATCATTTTGTAATGCATAACGATACCCCGGAGATTAGGGGCATGGTGAATAAAATAAATCATCTGGTCGTAGTCGAAGAGGTGGAGTAAGTCAAAAGCGAAGGGGGGAAGCACCTGGTCTGGTTTGCGGATCAGATGGTTAAACCCAGGTGCCAACTAATGAAATTGCACGAGCTTAAACCCGCTCCCGGTTCGCGAAAACCTCGCACCCGGAAAGGTCAGGGAATTGGTTCTGGTCTAGGTAAAACGGCGGGACGCGGCCATAAAGGGCAGAATGCGCGATCCGGCGGAGGAGTACGTCCCGGTTTTGAGGGCGGACAAATGCCTTTGCAAAGACGGGTTCCCAAACGAGGTTTTAATAACAAATGGAGAAAAGAAATTGTCATCGTTAATGTTGGACAATTGAATCTCTTTGAAAACGGAACGGTAGTTACGCGGGAAACTTTAAAAGAAGCCGGTTTAATCAAGTACTTTGCTGATGGGGTAAAGATACTCGGTCAGGGCGATCTGGAAAAGGCTTTGACCATTAAGGTTAATGCAGTAAGTCAGACGGCGGTTCAAAAAATTGAAGCCGTTGGAGGCAAAGTCGAGGTGATTTAGGTGCTGGCCACCTTCAAGACGGCGTGGAAACTGGCAGATTTACGATTTAAAATCATTTTTACTCTGGTAATGTTTCTGGTTTTCAGAATTGGTGCCCATGTTCCAGTACCCGGCATTAACCATGAGGTTTTTGGCCAATTATTAAACAACCAGTTGTTTGGATTTTTTGATGTGATCTCCGGCGGAGCTTTTAAGCGGTTTACGGTGTTTGCCATGAGCATTACCCCGTACATTAACGCCTCGATCATTATGCAGCTCCTGACGGTGGTCATACCATCGCTGGAGAAGCTGGCTAAAGAAGGGGAAGAAGGCCGCAAGAAGATCGTCCAATATACCCGGTACGGCACTGTGATTTTAGGATTTATCCAGGCTATCGGCATGTCGATCGCCTTAGGTCGTTACCAAGTTGGCGGCGAAACGGCAATTGTAAACCCATCCATCAGTTCGTATCTGGTGATTGCCATTACGTTAACGGCGGGAACCGCTTTTCTGATGTGGATCGGGGAAATGATAACCGAAAAAGGGATTGGGAATGGTATTTCCTTAATCATCTTTGCGGGAATTGTCGCCAGGGTGCCAGCTGGGATGGTTTCAATCTTTGAGTATCTTAAAGCGGGTACGGTTAATTTCTTAAATGTCTTTTTGCTCATCGTTATTGCCTTGTTGGTAATTGCCGGCGTGGTGGCTATGAACGAAGGTCAAAGAAGGATTTCCGTGCAGTATGCCAAAAGAGTGGTTGGTCGCAAAGTTTACGGAGGCCAGTCAACCCACTTGCCTTTAAAAGTGAATCAGGCAGGGGTAATCCCGGTTATCTTTGCGATGTCCATCATGATGTTTCCGGCAACGATTGCTTCTTGGGTTAGTTCGGAAGGCATCAGTAATTTTATCAATCAGTATTTCCATTTTGGGACCCTGCTGTATAACATTTTATATGCCCTGCTGATCATATTCTTTACGTATTTCTATACGGCAGTTACCTTTAATCCGGCAGATGTCGCGGAAAACTTGAAAAAGTATGGCGGTTTCATACCGGGTATACGTCCTGGGCGGCCGACAGCGGAGTATATTGAACGGGTGCTTACCCGGATAACTTTGGCCGGGGCAGTTTTCTTGGCCTTGATCGCTATCCTGCCTAACTTTGTTATCGCGGTAACTAAGATTACCAGCATTTGGTTCGGCGGCACAGCCTTACTGATTGTGGTTGGGGTTGCATTGGAGACCATGAAACAAATTGAATCCCATCTCTTACTCAGGAGTTATCAGGGTTTTATGAAGTAGCAACCGCGGTATAATCAAGGATGCTTATCCATAGGAGTGAGCAAGATGAATTTAGTTTTAATGGGACCTCCCGGTGCCGGGAAAGGCACGCAGGCCGCATTTTTAAAACAGCGGTTTGGCATTCCGCATATCTCTACCGGGGATATGTTTCGGGAAGCTTTGCAGCAGAAAACCGAACTGGGGCTCAAAGCCAAAGGTTATATGGACGCTGGGCAATTAGTTCCCGATGCGGTAACGATCGGCATTATCCGCGATCGGCTGGCTCAGCCGGACTGTGAAAAAGGGTTTTTGCTGGACGGCTTTCCGCGGACCGTGGTGCAGGCCGAAGCTTTGAAGGAATTACTGGAAAAACTGAATCGGGATTTAAATGCCGTAATTAATATTGAAGTCAGTCGGTCGAGTCTTCTCGCTCGGATGGCGGGACGACTGGTCTGCCGAAACTGTGGCGCGGCTTATCACGCCGAATACGGGCCGCCTAAGGCAGCTGGTATTTGCGATAAATGCCAGGGAGAAATCTATCAACGGTCAGATGATGCTGGTCCGACTGTTGAAAAACGGTTGAGTGTTTATGAGGATCAGACGGCCCCATTGATTGATTATTATGAAAAAC
>CAZKWP010000069.1:10932-11340 GCA_964556555.1 uncultured Syntrophomonadaceae bacterium | reverse complement strand
GCCCAAAAAAAAGGCGATTAATAAAGCCGCGAGATAAATCGAGAATTTTCGAACAAAGCCCACTTTAATTCCCCCTTTTATATGAATATTCTAACACTTGCTTATTTTAATGTCTATCTTTTGGCGAATACATCAGGGGTTCATACGGATACGAACGATTAGGGGGAACCCGTTTTCTTCCCAACCTGCGCCGGTAATTTAAACCCTGGCGCCGCCGGTTGAGTCTCCAGATCAAGTATAAAACAATAACCATCCCTCCCGCAGCGGCCAGACTCGATTTTACTAACCAGGACATGGATTCTGCAGGAATATCCTCAGCCAGAACCAAAGGTATCGGTTCTAAGGGCTGCCCTTCAATCTCATACGTCAACTGCCCGATGGGAGTTCCAGCAGTTAAAGGCGACGTGA
>CAZKWP010000069.1:1058-10922 GCA_964556555.1 uncultured Syntrophomonadaceae bacterium | reverse complement strand
CCTCGGCCAGAGATATTTGCGATTGCGGTTGAATGGTTCTGCCCCGGGGTAAAGAGACCTGCAGTGAACGGGAAGCCAGTAACGCGACCTGGCGTTCTTTCGTCAAATCCAGGTTAGTGATAATCTGACCCTGATTAACCAGAAAAACCGGGGTAAATTGTTCAAATCCGTAGTCTAACAAGGTTGCGGATTGGGCCCAGATATCGCCGCAGCTCCCCAGGATCACCGTGATTAATTCCTGTCCGTCCCTTTCCGCTGCCGCGACTAAGCAGTTTTTGGCAGCCCGGGTATAACCCGTTTTTACGCCGAACGCGCCGGGGTAGGTCCAAAGAAGCCGGTTTAAATTAATCAGATTGCTTTGATACTTTTCGCCATACCAGGGCCGGGTCTGGGTCGAAACCATTTCGCGAAATTTCGGATTTTCCAGGGCCACCCGAGATAAATTGGCCATATCCCGGGCGCAGGAATAATGGTTTTCTTCGGTCAGGCCGGTCGGATTGCAAAAGTGCGTATTGGGCATCCCGATTTTAGCCGCACGTTGATTCATCAGCAGCGAAAAATTCTCCAGCGAACCCTGGCCTATGTGCTCGCCCAAGGCTGTAGCTGAATCATTAGCCGAATTAAGCAGCGATGCATAGAGGAGATTTTCCACGGTTTGGGTTTCCCCCGGTTCCAGGTAGACTCGGGTGCCATCTACGCGGACCGCATTCTCAGAGATAACTACCGGCTCCGCTAAGGATGCCTGTTCCAGCGTGAGAAGAGCAGTCATGATTTTGGTGGTACTGGCCATGGGCAGTGGCTGGTCGGGCTGAAACGCATAAATAACCTGACCGGACTTGGCATTGATTAAAATGGCCGCTCCGACACTTGATTCTATATCCTTAATGGGACCCGAATATTTTGCAGCCTCCAAAGCTGAGGGTTCATTTGCGGCCAGCGCTGCTTTAACCGACCCTGCCGTAATCAGCAGACTCACGGATAAAAACAGAAGCAGTATCTTTATAAAACTTTGGTTGATCAGCGTGATAAACGCTGTCCAATTCAAAGGTTCAATAGTTTGGTTTAAAAAACGGCGATGATTAATTCCCTACCCCCCCTAGTCTCCCAGAGATAAAATCGGGCTGAAGTTGCTAATTTCTTAGTTTAAAGCGTATAATATGGGTTGTTAAATACGGAGGTGCTGCCATGATTCTCGTTAGTTCCTGCCTGCTCGGCGTGAACTGCCGTTATGACGGAAAAAACAATTATAATTCGGCGCTCGCTGGCCGTATCGCCCAAGGCCGTCTCTTGCCGGTTTGTCCGGAACAGCTTGGCGGTCTGCCGACTCCCCGGATTCCGGCTGAGATTATTGGGGGAACCGCCAGCGATTTGCTTAAAGCTTACCCATTTATTTTAGAAGATGATGGCAATAACATCAAGTTAAATATTGCCGACAACCTAAACCAGGAAGCCTTAGCCGCGGATAACCAGGACTCAGCTTCCGTGCGGGTCGTCAATGAGGCGGGTAAGGACTTAACCGCTAATTTTCTCAAAGGAGCCTGTGAGGTTAGTCGCTTAGCTAAGAGAGCCGGGGCACGCGCAGCCATCCTCAAAGCGCGCAGCCCCTCCTGTGGTTGCGGACAAATCTATAACGGCACCTTTAGCAATTGCATGGTAAACGGGGATGGAATAACCGCGGCGCTCTTGCAAAAAGAGGGGATAAAGGTTTATACCGAAGAAGAAATTACCCCAGAGCTTTTGGACGAACTGATGGCTGATTCCTAAAACCGGCAACCAACTGCAGCCACGCAGGAACTAAAATCTGCCCGTACCTCATGCTAGTTAACCTGGTGGAACCAATAGGGGAGGGAATTTAAATGACGAAAGCAGTCGCTCTGTTTTCTGGCGGTTTAGACAGCCAACTAGCCGTGCGCCTGATTCAAGATCAAGGTATAGAAGTCATTGGCGTTTATTTTGTCAGTCCATTTTTTGGCAAATCTCCCTGGCTGGAACCTGCCCAAGCCCAACTAAAAATCCAAATCCACCTGATCAATTTTGGGCCGGAATATATCGAGATGCTAAAAAATCCGCTTTATGGCTACGGCAAAAATTTAAACCCCTGCATTGACTGTCATGGGATGATGCTAAACCGTGCTGGACAGTACATGGAACAGATCGGAGCCGACTTTTTAATTACCGGGGAAGTCCTGGGGCAAAGGCCAAAGTCGCAGCGCCTGGATGCGCTGCGGATTGTAGATAAGCTATCAGGTTATCCTGGTCTGGTGTTGCGTCCATTATCCGCAAAACTGCTTCCGCCCACGCTGCCAGAAATAAACGGACTGGTTGACCGCGAGCGACTGTTGGCTATTTCCGGTCGTTCCCGCAAAGCCCAGCTGGAATTGGCGCAAAAATTCGGTATGCATGATTACCCCGCCCCGGCCGGCGGTTGTCTGTTAACCGTACCCAGTTTTGCTGATCGCTTAAGATTGCTGTGGCAGTTTAATCCAGAGGCCCTCAATCCCGATTTTGAGCTTTTAAAAGTTGGCCGGCACTTTTTTGGACCCGAACAATTCTATTTAATTGTCGGCCGCAAAGAAGCGGAAAACCAAGTTTTGCAGGAGTTGGCCGCAGAGGATGACATCCTGTTTAAAGTTACCACCCACCCCGGTCCTCTGGCTTTACTTCGCCGCCCCCCCGGTCTAACCGGGCTTGATGAATTCCCAACACCGGCCGTGCTGGAAACCGCCGCTGGAATCACAGCGAGATATAGTGATGCTAAGGTTGAACCCTCAGTCGAAGTAAAATTCTGGCATCCGAATCAAGAGCCTAAGTTAATCCAAGCAATACCGCAGGAGGCGAATTGGGATAACTAAAAAAACAAAACTTCCGGGGAACAAATACCCCCGGAAGTTCGGTCAGCGCTGCTATAATTTTTTATCTTTGGTTTTTATTGTAGTCCTTTTGTTTTATTTTCGTCGGATTAAAACTTCGGTTAACTGCCTCAAACCTCTGAGCCTTTAGCCGAGTCCGGGTCCCCCACGACCAGTTTCTCCGGGTCCAGTCCCAGCGCCACTGGGTCAAACTGCTCCGCCATGGCAGCATACCCCTCTATCGTCGGATGGGAACCGTCCAGCATCAATTCCCAGCGCAGCTCGTTTACGCCTTGGGCCGTCAGCCAATAAAAACCCTGAGCGAAATTGATGACCGACAATTTCTTTTGCGTTGCATAATTTTGGATCCAATCCCGGATACGGGCTAGACGGACCTCTGGCTCTGACCAGCCTAAAGGAATCGGCAGACCCAAAATAGGCTGAATCTCCCATTTGAACGCTTGCTCCACTATTTGCTCCAGATTGAGGGTAATCCGCGGAAAAGATTCCCGCATGATCACGTCGTTGGTCCCGCCCAGAATAATCACATGCGACGGCTTGGCGGAAACGACATCCCTTTCAAATCGGTCGAGCATATTTTCTGTTGAATTGCCATTGATTCCGTGATTAATCAGGTTAAGCCGGTCTCTTTCGCCGACCAGGTGCACCCAGGAATACCTTGGACCATAGGGAAAACCCCAGGTTAAACTATCCCCCAGACACACTATCCGATCTGTTTTCTCCATCATCCTTGCTCCTACTCCCCGCAAAAGTTACAGCTCATTCTCCGGTTCAGCGTTATCGTTGGGTACCGGGGTCGTGTTGCCTGCGGCATTATCTGCCGGCTGACCGGCTACTCTTTGCATTTCCAAGAGAATGGCTTCTAACTCCGTCATTCGTTCTCCATAACCGGCCCAATCCCCTTCCCGCTGCCGCAGCTTCGCTTCTTCAAAGGTTAAGGCCGCTTTGTCCGCCAGTTCGGAAATGGAAAGTGTTCCCGGAATTTGGTTGTCATTTGGCGCGCTGGTCCCGGGGGTGTTTGGTTTAACCGTCGTTGGTGGAGCACCCGGACCAAATACCTTTTTCAGGGCTCCCTCCAGGTTTTGTTCCATTACCACCCGTTCTCCGTAGACCACGATAACCCGGCGCAGTTCCGGCATCTTGCTCTGTTCCGCTTGCAGGTATAAAGGTTCTACGTATAAAACAGAATCCTCAATAGGGATTACCAGCAGGTTGCCCCGGATAATGCTGGAACCCCGCTGGTTCCAAAGCGATAATTCTTTGGAAATCTCTCCGTCTTGATCGATCCTCGATTCAATTTGCATGGGACCGTAAATGAGTTTTTGTTTGGGGAAATTATAGACTAGAAGCTGGCCATAATTTTCCCCATCTGAACGGGCCGCCATCCAGGCCACCATATTCGTCCGCTTATCCGGGGTAAACGGAATCATTAAAAGATACTCGGGCTGCTGTTCATCCTGCAGCCGCATAATCGTGTAGTACGGCTTAACCGTTTCCTTCTGTCCGCCGTATAGTTCTTCGGCCAGGCTCCATTTATCTTCTTTATTGTAAAAGATCCGGGCGTCCTGCATATGATAAGTGGCGTAAATCGTGGACTGAATCCGGAACAGGTCTTCCGGGTAACGCAGATGGCTCTTTAAATCCGGCGACATATTATTCAGCGGCTGAAAAAGCTGCGGAAAAATCAGCTGGTAGCTGCGGATAATCGGGTCCTCTGGGTCACTCACATAAAAAGTCATACTCCCGTTGTAAGCGTCCGTAACCACTTTCACCGAATTACGGATATAGTTTCCCCAGCCTTCCGTGGGCTCTGAGTAGGGATACATACTGCTGACCGTATAGGCATCTTGAATCCAGTAAACCTTGCCGTCGCTTATCACTGGATAAGGATCGTAATCGTAGTGGAGGAATGGCGCAACTTTTCTGATCCGCTCATGGATATTGCGGTTGTAGAGGATCTGACTTTCATTGGTTAAATCCTTAGACAAGAGCAGTTTATAATCTCCAAAAGCCATCGCGTACATCAGCCGGCGAAACGCCGAGTGAACCGACACCCCGCTTTGACCCTGATACATGGATTCTACATTGGCGTCGCCCATAGGATAATCGAATTCGGGATACTTGGCATTAACAATCACGTAATCATTTGTTTCTTCGCCGTAATAAATCTCCGGTCGGGTAATTGCCAGACTGTCCGTTAAAGACTCGGGAGGAATGTTCTTAATCAGGAAGGTGGGCAGTCCTTCCCCAGTGACTTCGTTGACTGGGCTCATGGCTACGCCATACCCATGAGTGTATTTTAATTTTTGATTAACCCAGTTTTGGGCCTGTGCCGGCAATTTGGCCTGCATCAGTTCCCGCACGCCGAGCATCACCTGTCGATACTCCCCGTTTATCAGGTAACGGTCAATATCCACATCCTTAAAAGAGTAGTAAGTGCGCATTTCCTGAAGCTGCGTATACGTTTGCTGCAGCGGGTTCCAGTCCCACAGCCGGATGCTCTTAACCGTATCGTTATTTTTATTCATTACTGCCTGGGTAAGATTGGTTTCCGCCGGGTAACTTTGCCTTTCAATATTATCTAGACCATACGCTTTTTGGGTATAGGTGATATTGTAATCAATGTAGGGTTCTTCCATGGCAAACTGATTGGGCAGGACCTGGAACTTTTGAACCATGTTGGGATAGACCATGCCTAAAATCAGCGAGGCCGCGATCAGCAGTGTCACGCTGATTCCCACCCATTTTAAGCGCCGCACGAACAGATTGAGCACAATGGCCAAAGCACAAACCAGGGCGATTATAAAAAGCGTTTTATAACCAAAAAGCCGGGCATTGATATCGGTATAACCCGCCCCATATAAGATCTCGTGCGACGAGTACAATAAGCCGTAGGTATTTAGTTTATAACCCCAGGCCTTAAGGAGAAAAAATAAGGCAACTAAAACCGACAGGTGCACCTTAGGCCGGTTAAACTCACTGAAAGGCTTTTTATAAAACGTCATCGGGCTGGTAATCAGATAAATGAGCGCGGCAGCCGCGCCGGACACAATGATGCCGGCCATTAAGTAATTATAAATCAGCTGGTAAAACGGCAGTTTAAAAACATAAAAGCCAATATCCTGCCCGTAAACCGGATCCGTAATCCCAAAGGAACCTGCGTGCAGATACTGCTGAACCACCATCCAGTTATCCGAGGCAAAGGCACTGAAGATAAAGGCCAGCAACAAACTGATCAGACCAAATAAACCGATTAGTCCCCGACCCTCAATAAATTTTTCCCAAAACGGTTTTTGCAGACGGATCACTTTTTCCGGGGATGCTTTGTGAATCAGTTCAACCAAGGTTTTACGCGCAGCTAAAAAATTAAGCAAGAAAACCATAAAGAAGCCTAAGATTACAACCGTCCTAAGCAGCACCTTCGAAAATAGCGTGGTTATGAAGACCTGTTGCAAAGCCAGGGATTTAAACCACATCCAATCCACGTACAGGTCAGTGACGATGGCCCCCAAGGCAAAAAGCACGATCGCCATAATAAAGACAATAATTTTAGTTTTGGGATTAAACTCCATAATCTTCCCCCTATGGGCCGTAAGGGCCGACGCTTAGCGTGTAAGCCAGTGTGTCGTTTAGCCAGTCCGGCTGTTTTCTGGCCTGCTTTGCCGCTCCTAAGTCTCCGAAGCTGCCTTCGGCTGATTGTAGATTTTTAAGATCGCATACTCGGTATCGCGCTGCGCCGGGATTTTCCCGGTTTGTTGAATCAGATTGATCATTTCCTCTAAATTAATTTGATTTTCGCACCCGGCCGCCCGAACCACATTCTCTTCTAACATAATACTGCCTAAATCATCGGCTCCAAAACATAAGGATAACTGACCGACTGTTTTTCCCTGCGTTAGCCAAGACCCTTGGATATGCGGGAAATTATCCAGGTAAAGACGGGCAATGGCCAGGAATTTCAAATACTCCATCGGGGATATATGCTGTCCGCTCAATTCCGTATTTCCGGACCGAAATGTCCAGGGGATAAACCCTCTGAAACCTTGGGTGCGGTCTTGAAGGCTGCGGATTTTTTCCAAGTGCTCAAATCGTTCCGCCGGGGTTTCAACCGTTCCCATCATCATGGTAGCCGTGGAAGCCATCCCCAGATTGTGAGCCGTCTCCATCACTTCTAACCACTGATTGGCGGAGATTTTTTTCGGACTGATGTGACTGCGGACCCGATCTACCAGGATCTCAGCGCCTCCGCCGGGTAGGGAGTCCAGGCCGGCTTCGGCCAATTTTTGCAGGACCGTCCGCACCGAAACCTGGGAAATCGTCGCAATATGGCAGATTTCCGGCGGCGAAAAGGAATGCACCGCGATTTCATAGTTGTCCTTTATACCTTTAACCAGACTTATAAAGAAATCCAAATCCAGGTCCGGATGCAATCCGCCTTGCAGCATTACCTGTGTAGCCCCTTGCGCCAAAGCCTCTTCTATTTTTTTACATATCTCCCTTTGGGTCAGCAAATAGGCATCCGAAGCTGATCTTTCCCGGTAAAAAGCGCAAAAACGGCAGCGACTGACACATATATTGGTGTAATTAATATTCCGGTCAATAATAAACGTTGCCGTATTGGCGGGAAACCTTTGCTGCACGACTTTTGCCGCTGCCTGACCTACCTCCAGCAGGTCGGCTTTTTCAAAAAGGGTCAGCGCCTCCGTTGTGGTTAAACGGCGGCCATTTACTGCATCCTCCAGTAGCTTTTGTAGCGTATTCATTAATTTCTGTTCCGTCCCTTCCAGTAATGCTCAGCCTTTAACCCATCTTAAATTGGGTTTAGCACTCAGCCTTCATTCATTAACGGAGTCGTAAAACTAAACGGCCGGCCGTCTCACATTGGGCTTAGTTCTCGGCTTGGTTGTCCTTGGTATTTATGAATTCCAACTCCGGTATTTTCGTTAAAAAGCCGTTTCGGTTAGCGCGCAAATAAAACTCCTTTAAACCGGCCTGTTCCCGGGCGTCAAAATTAAATTTTAGGCAGGTGAAATACTGTCTTAAAAGGTCTGCGCTCAGGGTTTCCCAACGCGCCGCATTTTGGGAAACCTGATCGATATTCTCCAAACTATACTCCATCGATTGCCGAAAAGCCTGATAAATCTCCAGGGTCAGTTCCGGCTGCTCAAGGGCAAAACTGCGCCGAATCGCCCAGACCGCATAGACCATGGGCAAACCGGTAAGTTCTTTCCAGGCTTCCCCCAAGTCATAGGTGAAAAGGTCCGGGGGCGGCTGATAAAAGGCCCTTAAAGCGTGGTCCCCAATCAGTAAAGCCGCTTCCGCTTCCAGCAGCATCGAGCTTATATCCGGGGGACTGATAAAAAAATGGCACTGCAGCTTATACTTTTCCTTTAGGAGGATTTTTAACAAGGCATGGGAAGTAGCCGATGTATTCGTAAGCGCAATGGTTTTGCCATCCAATTCCGTAATCGGCACCTTGCTGACCAGCAAAATGCTGCGCACCTCGCCAAAAGCGTTAACCGTGAGGTCCGGCAACAGCATTAACTCCCCAGCGTTTCGCGCGTATTCAATCGAAGAAATGGGGCTGATATCCAATTCTCCCTGAACCAACATGTGATTTAGCTCCGTAGGCGTACCTTTGGTAAGTTCAATATCAAATAAGACCCCTTTTTTAACCAAACCGTAGTATAAAGGCAAACAATTGATAAACTGGATATGTCCGACTCGGGGACGCACGGTGAAAAACCCCTTTCTTAGCGTTGGCTAGCTATACTCTTTCCCATTTAGCTTAAGGTTTTCAGTTAAGTTACTTATTCAAGGTTGCTCTTTTAGAGTTGCTCTATTAAGGTCATTCTTTAACAAGTTAAAGGCCGTTGTTGTAGGTTGCTCAATAAAATTTAGGGTTGCCACTTTTAGTTTAGGGTCATGGTTAATTCGCTTCGTGGACTTTCAGTGTACTGTAATTGGTGTCCCGTTCCACTGGGATATAGCCGGCCTCGCGTATCAGGTGAACCAAATCCGCCTCGCTGATCCCTTTCTCAGTCTTGCCGCCGGCAGCGTGGGTTATTTTTTCTTGAACTACGGTACCGTCTATATCATTGGCCCCAAATTCCAGGGATAACTGGGCCAAAGGGAGACCTTGCATGATCCAGTAGGCTTTGATGTGTGGAATATTATCCAGCAGCAGCCTAGAAACAGCGATCATTTTCAAATCCTCAAAAGCAGTGGTTCGGCAGATTTGATCCAGCTGGGTATGCTCCGGATGAAACGGTAAAGGGATAAACGCCTGAAAACCGCTGGTTTCATCCTGCAGCTGCCGCAGAGTCAGCAGATGCTCCACCCGTTCGGCCAGAGTTTCGATTTGACCGTAGAGCATGGTGCAGTTGCTTTTTAACCCCAAGGAATGCGCGGTCCGCATTATTTCCAGCCAGCGTTCCCCGCTGGCCTTGTTGGGACAGACCCGTTCCCGCACGCGGGAACTAAATACCTCCGCTCCGCCTCCCGGGAGTGAACCTAAGCCCGCCTCTTTTAATATGGTTAACACTTTTTCGGCATCTTGGCCGGAGATCTTACAAAAGTAATCGATTTCTACTGCCGTAAACGCTTTCAGATGAACCCCAGGAAACCGTTCCCGGCAGCCGCGGATTACCTTTACGTAATAATCAAAAGGCATTTCCGGATTCATGGCGCTTACAATGTGCAGTTCGGTAGCCCCCTGACTTACCCCTTGCTCTGCCTGCGCAAAAACCTCGGCCAAGCTTAGGGTATAGGCGCCGGCGTCTCCTTTATCCCGGCCGAAGGCACAAAATTTACAGCGGGAAACACAGACGTTAGAAAGATTAATATGAAAGTTTTTATTAAAGAAAACCCGACTTTTTTATCGGATTCACTAATTCCACTTATAAGGTCGATTGCCTTATTGTAAAACTCTTTTTCTATATCAAATCCATAAGAATTTCTTTCTAAGTTTCTAGCTGCGATTAGTGTGCTACCA
>CAZKWP010000069.1:0-1048 GCA_964556555.1 uncultured Syntrophomonadaceae bacterium | reverse complement strand
CGGGAAACACAGACGTTAGAAAGATTAATATGAAAGTTTTTATTAAAGAAAACCTGCCGGCCTGTCCTTTCGATTTTAACCTGCCGGGCCAGCTTGCCCAGACTCAACAGATCATGGCTCTCCATCAAAGCCAGACCGTCCTCGCGGCTTAATCTTTGGCAGCTGTCGATTTTGGCTTGAATCTGCTTGATAAAATGCTTCGGATGCATCCTATTGTCGTTCCCCCCTCAGTGTTATACCTTAAATTTCGCGAAATCTTCCTTATCTCCTTCCCAACTCAGTAATATTTGATTTAAAGCCCTTCAAATTAACCAACGCTCAAACTCGGGATTAATAACCGGTCCGGGCTGATTCGATCAAGCGGCGAATCAGTTCAGTAAACTTCATCCCAGCCGCAGCAGCGGCATCAGGAAACAGACTGGTGCCGGTCATCCCGGGAGCGGTGTTTACTTCTAAAATAAAGGGCTTGCCTTTGTCATCCACAATACAATCGACCCGGGTGTAACTCCGGCAGCCCACCGCCTGGTAAGCGCGCAGACATTCGGCTTTCGCCCGCGCCTGGACCGCTTCGGTTAAGCGGGGAGGAATCAGGTGGTGACTTAAGCCTGGGGTGTACTTGGAGTTATAGTCATACACCCCGGTTTCAGAGGTTATTTCAATCAGGGGCAGTACCTCCGGCAGATTATCCCCTATGATTGCGGCGGTCAACTCGGTTCCTTGGATCATTTGTTCAATTAATACCTCGGGGTCAAAAGCCAAGGCTTGCTGAATCGCGGGCTGGAGTTCCTCTGGTTGCCGCACGAAGAATACGCCAATGGTTGAACCCTGAGTTGTGGCTTTTACGACTAGGGGCAGGGATAACCGCTGATTTATTTTCTCTGAAATAGCCGTCCATGGTTGCGAATTGATTTCTTCCTGACGCACCGCCACAAAAGGCGGGGTGGAAATCCCTTCGTAACTTAAGATTTTTTTGGTGGTTAATTTGTTCATGCCAATGGCGCTGGCCAGCACCCCTGGACCGGTATAGGGTATACCCATGATATCCAAC
>CAZKWP010000068.1:10666-11702 GCA_964556555.1 uncultured Syntrophomonadaceae bacterium | reverse complement strand
TTAGCTCAGCTGGGAGAGCGCCTGCCTTACAAGCAGGATGTCGGCGGTTCGATCCCGTCATCGCCCACCATTTAAAAGTTAGGAACTGCAAGTGATTTGCAGTTCTTTTTATTTGTGGGACGGATTATGCAGGGGCGTCTTTAAAAAGAAAGCAAGACAAAAAAACAAAACGGACAATTTTAGACAAGTACGGGGAACCTGTTACGCCGTTTCCCCGTTATTCTGCGGGAAATTGTCAGACCAGCGGGTTTGGGTTAAGATGGTTAGAAAAGAAAAATAAAATTAAGTTTGGCTTATAAAGCTTAAATTATCTTTGGTATTTATTTGACAACTTGGGAGGTCCTAGTTTGAAGCAACTGTCTGAGCGTTTAAAAGTTATTGCGGACCAGGTGATTCCCGCTCAAGTCGTAGTCGACGTAGGCACGGACCATGCTTATTTACCGATTTTTTTAGTGCAGCAGGAAATTTGTCCTCGGGTTATCGGCGTGGAGGTTAATCCGGGACCTTTGCGCAGCGCTGAGCTGCAGGTACAGGCGGCCGGACTAACGCCAAGGATTGACATTCGAGCCGGGAACGGCTTACAGGCTATTCAGGTAGGAGAGGCCCAGATCGCGGTGCTGGCCGGGATGGGGGGGAAGACAATCTGCGAGATCCTCGAGGCCAGTCCGGCGGTGACAGCCAGTCTTACCCGGCTGATTCTTCAGCCGATGGGGGCCATTCGGCGCGTGCGCGCCTGGCTGCGGCAAAATGCCTGGAAAATTGTGCGGGAAGAATTACTGCTGGAGGATGCGCTGTTTTATCTGGTTATTGTCGCCGAACCGCAGCCGTCTAAAGATTTGGCGTTACTCAGGACAAGCGACCGGGAAACAGAGGATTTGGAGGTTGGTGAGTTTTTGCTTGAGCGCCGGCATCCTTTGCTGCCGCGCTACCTAAAACAGCAGGTTGAGCGGGAACAAAGGGTTTTAAACCAGTTAAACCAAAGTAAAGATGCCAGGTTAAATGAAAAACGGGAAGAACTGCAAAAAAGGATTGAACG